>JACVSB010000084.1 GCA_014534155.1 Thermoleophilia bacterium | reverse complement strand
CGCCGCCCCCGCGATGCCGCCGATGAGCGCGTGGCTCGAGCTCGTCGGCAGGCCGAGGTACCAGGTGAAGAGGTTCCAGGTGATCGCCCCGACGATGCCGCCGAGCACGACGTCCAGCGTGACGGCCGCCGGATCGACCACGCCCTTCGCCACGGTCGCGGCAACCTCGAGGAAGATGAACGCGCCCGCGAAGTTGAGGACGGCGGCGAAGAGCACGGCGACCCGCGGCGAGAGCGCGCGCGTCGAGACGCTCGTCGCGATCGCGTTCGCGGCGTCGTGGAAGCCGTTCGTGAAGTCGAAGAAGAGCGCTACGACGACGACGGCTACGAGCATGAGATCCACGCGCGCGCGGCTCTAGGCGTTCTTTACGGCGATGTTCCCGACGACGTTGGCGGCCGTCTCGCAGGCGTCGATCGCGCCTTCCAGGGCGTCGTAGATGTCCTTCCAGCGGATGACGATCAGCGGGTCGATGCGGGCGTCGCGGAAGAGGTCCGCGATCGCCTCGCGGACGATCCGGTCGCCGTCGTCCTCGTGCTGCTTCAGCGCGACGAGGTACCCCTGCAGCCCGCCGACGGAGCGCAGCTCGCGGAGCGCCCGCTCCAGCCATCCGACGGCGGAGACGAGCACCTCGCACTGCTGCAACGCGTGCTTCGTCGCCCGCTCGACGCCGTACAGCCCGAGCAGGTCCGACGCCTCCTCGATCAGGTCGACGATATCGTCGATCGCCGTCACGAGCTGGTAGATGTCCTCGCGATCGAACGGCGTCACGTACTGCGTGTTCAGGAGCTGGATGATGTCGTGCGTGATCCGGTCCCCTGCGTGCTCTGCCTCCTTCACGTCGGCCTGGGTAACGGTCGCGTTCGGGTACTCGCGGAAGCGCTCCTCTGCCTTGCGCGCGGCTGCTAGGGCGTTCGCGCCCGCCTCGGCGAAGAGCTCGTAGAACGCGGTGGTCCGGGGGACGAGCGCGAGCCGCACGGCGCGGCATCGTACACGGCGACCGCGCGCGGACGTGTTCGCTCGCCATACCCCCTGGGGGTGTAGTATCGGGTGAGATGGAGACGAAGGTCTACCGAGTGCCCGGAATGAGCTGTGCGCACTGCGAGCGCGCGGTCGAGGCGGAGGTTCGTCTGCTCGCCTCGGTCGCGGACGTCCACGCCGAGGCGGCGACGAAGACCGTGCGCGTGGCGGGCACGGGCGTGACCGACCGCGACGTCCGCGAGGCGATCGTGCGCGCCGGGTACGAGGCCGAGTGACGCCCGCCTCCGCCGAGGTCGAGCTCGAAGTCGAGGGCATGACCTGCGCCTCGTGCGTCGCCCGCGTCGAGCGACGGCTGAATACGTTGGAAGGGGTCTCGGCCAGCATCAACCTCGCCACGGAGCGCGCGACGGTCGTGTTCGACCCCGAGGTCGCGCGGATCGAGGATCTCCTGCGCGCCGTCGAGTCAGCCGGGTACCGGGCCTCCGTCGAGCGGCGCGAGACGCCGTCGAAGACGGGCGCCCGCCTCGCCGCCGCCGCCCTGCTCACTCTCCCCGTCGCCGTACTCGCCATGCTCGCTCCTGCGCGCTTCCCGGGGTGGGAATGGGCGGCGCTCGCCCTGACGACGCCGGTCGTCTTCTGGGCGGGCCTTCCCTTCCACCGGGCCGCGCTGGCGAACGCGCGGCACGCGGCGGCGACGATGGACACGCTGATCTCGCTCGGCACGCTGGCGGCGTACGCCTGGTCTTCGGTGGCGCTCGTCGCGCTCGCCGGCGTCGAGACGTACTTCGAGGTCGCGGCGGTCGTGACGACGCTCATCCTGCTCGGCCGGTGGCTCGAGACGGGCGCGCGCCGGCGCTCCGGCGCCGCCCTGCGCGCGCTGCTCGAGCTGGGGGCGAAGGACGCTCGCGTCCTGCGCGCCGGCGGCGAGGCCGGCGTCAGGGCCGAGGATGTGGTCGTGGGCGACCTCCTGGTCGTCCGTCCGGGCGAGAAGATCGCCGCGGACGGCATCGTCGTCGAGGGCGAGTCGGCCGTCGACGTTTCGATGCTGACCGGGGAGCCGGCTCCGGTCGACGTCTCGCCCGGCGCCGAGGTTGCAGGCGGGACCGTGAACACGTGGGGACGGCTGGTCGTTCGGGCCACGCGCGTGGGGCGCGACACCGTGCTCGCGCAGATCGCGCGCCTCGTCGCGCGCGCCCAGGCCGGGAAGTCGCCCGTGCAGAGGCTTGCCGACCGCGTCTCCGCGGTGTTCGTGCCGATCGTGATCGTCCTCTCCCTCGCGACGCTCGCCGGCTGGCTCGTGGCCACGCGTGACCCCGGGCAGGCATTCACGGCCGCGGTGGCCGTTCTCATCATCGCCTGCCCCTGCGCCCTCGGGCTCGCGACGCCGACGGCGCTCATGGTCGGCACCGGCCGCGGGGCCCAGCTCGGGATCCTCGTCCGCGGGCCCGAGGTGCTCGAGCGGACGCGCCGCGTGACCACGATCGTCCTGGACAAGACGGGCACGGTCACGGAGGGCCGAATGCGGCTCGTCGAGGTCGTCCCCGCGAACGGCGCGAGACCGGATGAGATCATGCGGCTCGCGGGCGCGCTCGAGGACGCGAGCGAGCACCCCGTAGCGCGTGCCGTCGCCGAGGCCGCACGCGCCGAGCTTGGCGAGCTGCCGTCCGTGGAGCGCTTCGTCACCGTCCCCGGCGTGGGGGTCTCCGGCGTCGTGGACGGCCATGCGGTTGAGATCGGGCGGATGGACGGAACGCTTGCCGTGCGCTGGGACGGGCGCCTCCGCGCCCGGCTCGTGGTCGAGGACACCGTGAAGGCGTCGAGCCGAGAGGCGATTTGCGAGCTGCGCGCCCTGGGGCTCGAACCTGTCCTCCTCACGGGCGACGCCGAGGAGCCGGCGCGCCGCGTCGCCGAGGAGGTGGCGATCGAGCGCGTCCTCGCGCACGTCCTCCCGGGCGAGAAGGCCGCCGAGGTGCGCAGGCTGCAGGAGCGCGGCGAGGTGGTCGCGATGGTCGGCGACGGCGTGAACGACGCGCCGGCGCTCGCCCAGGCGGACCTCGGGCTCGCACTCGGCACGGGAACCGACGTGGCCATTGAGGCCAGTGACCTGACGCTCGTCTCCGGCGACCTGAGAGCGGCTGCGGACGCGATCCGCCTCGCGCGCCGCGTCCTCTCGACGATCAAGCTCAACCTGTTCTGGGCGTTCGCCTACAACGTCGCGGCGCTCCCGCTTGCGGTCGCCGGTCTTCTCAACCCGATGGTCGCCGCTGCCGCGATGGCGTTCTCGAGCCTCTTCGTCGTCACGAACTCCCTGCGGCTGCGCCGGTTCGCGAGCCCTCGGGAGTCGACGTGAAGCCGGGCTACGCCGAGGAGCGTGAAGCGCTCGTAAGGCGGCTGCACAGGATCGAGGGCCAGGTGCGCGGGATCGAGCGGATGGTCGACGAGGAGCGCTACTGCGTCGACGTGCTCACGCAGATCGCGGCCGTGACGACCGCGCTCGAGAGCCTCGCCTTCGCGGTCCTCGACAGCCACGTCGGCCACTGCGTGAACGACGCGCTCGCGAGCGGCGATCCCCAGGTCGCCGCCGAGAAGAGCCGGGAGCTGCTCGAGGCCGTGCACCGGTTCTCACGTACGCGCTGAGGCCGCATGCCGCGCTACCTGACGCTCGGGGCGATCGTGCTCGCTCTCTGGCTCCTCGCCTACGCCCGCACGCCGTTGACGGCTGCGCTTCCCGCGGCGGTCGTCCTCGTCGCCGCCGCCTGTGATTACGCCCTCTGGGTCCGACGTCGAAAGCCGTGGCACGACTGGACGGTGATCGTCCTCCTCCTGCCCGCGATCGCAGCGTCCGTCTGGGTCGCAGTGGGCGGCCTGATGACCGGCGTCGAGCGAAGCGACGGCGAGCGGCTCCTCGCGGAGGTCGGGCCAGGCGTCGCGCTGACGGGGATCCTCTGCACCCTGATCAGCTACCACGGACGCCACCACCCCGGCGAGGGGCACGACTTCCGCTAGCCGCGTCGTCAGGAGGCGCGGCTCGGCGCGACGGAGGGCGCATCCGCCCCGAGCATGATCACGTCGGCCGCCGGCCACAGGTCCTTCCAGATCCTGAGACCGATCGCGAGCCACACCTCGAGCAGCGTGTCGAGATCCTTCTGCGTGCGCTCGCGCCCCGGTGTCAGCGGCAGCGCGAGTCGAAGACAGTCGCCGTCTCGCTCCTCGACGCGGAAGCCGGAACGCGTGAGGAAGTCGTGGAACTCGCCCACGAGCGCCGCGTCGCTGACCCTGACCCACATACGCGTCCTCGCGCGGCGTATCGGCAGGCTGAGGAGACGGCTTGAGACGAGTATGCTCGCCCCCGTGGAGGCGTCCGTCGTCGAGCGCGAGCTCTCTGTCTGGTCGGACAGGTTCGCCGCCCGGGCTCGCGCGGACTCGGGCGAGATCGCCGCGATCCTCGCGCTCGCCGCGCGCGCGGACGTCATCTCGTTCGCGGGCGGGATCCCGGACCCCGTCACGTTCCCGCGCGGCGAGCTCGCCGCGATCCTCGCGGAGCTCGCCGAGCGAAACGACGTGACGGCGTTCCAGTACGGGCCCACGGAGGGGCTCGCCTCCACGCGCGCGTGGCTGCGTGAACGGCTCGCCCGCCTGGAGGGTCGCGCGCCCGCCGACGAGGAGCTGACGGTGACGAGCGGCGGAATCGAGGCCCTCGAGCTCCTCGGCAAGGCGTTCCTCGAGCCGGGCGATACGGCGATCGTGGAAGGGCCCACGTACCTCGGCGCCATCATGTCCTTTCGCGCCTTCGGCGCGGAGGTCGTGGCCGTCGCGCTCGACGACGGAGGCCTTGCGGTCGACGAGCTGGAGGCGCAGCTGCGCAGCGGACGTCGGCCGAAGCTCCTGTACACGATCCCCGACCACCAGAACCCGGCCGGTGTAACGCTGGTTGCAGAGCGCCGGGCAGCGCTCGTCGACCTGGCCCGCCGGTACGGGTTCCTCCTGGTTGAGGACGTCGCCTACCGCGAGCTCAGCTGGGAGCGGGAGCGGCCGCCGACCCTGTGGGCCACGGCGCCCGATGCGGTGGTGCAGATCGGGACCTTCTCGAAGACGTTCATGCCCGGGACGCGCCTCGGCTGGGCATGCGGGCCGGCCGAGGTGGTCGCAAAGCTCGTCTGGGGAAAGCAGCTGACCGACCAGTGCGCGGGCAGTCTCGGGCAGCGGCTCCTCGAGGAGTACGGCCGCCGCGGCCTCCTGGACGACCAGATTCGCCGCGCCGCGCAGCTCTACGGCGCTCGCGCGCACGCTCTCCTGGCGGCTCTGGAGCAGCACTTCCGCGGCGGAGCCCACTGGACACGGCCCACGGGCGGCTTCTTCTCGTGGCTCACGCTTCCCGCCGCCGACTCGGTCGAGCTCGCGGCGCGGGCTGCCGACGCGGGCGTGGCGGTCGTCCCGGGCGTCCCCTTCTACCCCGACGGACGCGGCCGCGACGCCCTTCGGCTCTCCTTCAGCCGCGCGCACGAGGACGAGATCGCGACGGGAATTGCCCGCCTCGCCGAGCTCGTCGCCTAGCGGACGCCGACGCAGAGGGTGCGGTACGGCCTCTCGCTACCGACCGGGGGCGAGTGCGGCGACGCCCGTTTCCTCCTCGAGCTCGGCGAGCGGGCGGAGGCCACCGGCTGGGACGGGCTCTTCCTCGAGGACTACGTGCTCTACGGGGGCGACGCCCGCACCCCGACCTGCGCGGCCTGGCCGACGCTCGCCGCGCTCGCCGTCCGCACGAGCCGACTCGTCCTCGGCACCGAGGTGACGCCGCTCGCACGCCGTCGCCCCTGGAACGTCGCCCGGGAGGTCGCGGCGGTCGACCAGCTCTCCGGGGGCCGGGCGGTCCTCGGCGTCGGCCTCGGCGACGTGGGCGACCACGTGGTCGCCGACGCGAGCTTCACGCGCCTCGGCGAGGAGCGCGACGCCCGCCGGCGAGGAGAGATCCTCGACGAGGCGCTGGCGGTCGTCGCCGGCCTCTGGGCAGGGCAGCCCTTCTCGTTCCACGGGCGCCACTTCACCCTCGACGAGGTCACCTTCCTGCCCCGACCGCTGCAGGAGCCGCGCCCGGAGATCTGGATCGGAGGCGGGTACCCCAACCGGCGACCGGTCGAACGCGCTCTGCGCTGGGACGGAGCCTGCCTCTACGACGCCACGCACGGCGGCCCGCTCGCGCCGGACGCCGTCGCCGACCTCCGCCGCCGAGCAGGCGACCGACGCTGGACGATCGCGGTCGGCGGGACCGCGCGCGGGCGCGACCCCGACGCCGAGCGCAGGCACATCGCCTCGATTCGGGACGCCGGCGCCGACTGGTGGGTGGAATGGGTGGCGCCCGCCGAGCGCGAGGCGATGCGCCGCTCGGTCGAGCGGGGGCCGCTTCGCGTCGGCTAGCGGGTGCGTGTCGGGGGCCGGCAGCCCCGGCCCCCGACACGCGCTTCCTCGCTACCTGACGGCCGCTCTCTCAGCGTTGACGAGGCCGGCCCCGTAGAAGTTGTTGTGCCCCTTTCCGCCCTTGCAGACCTGGACCGGCGCCTCGAAGAACTCGACGCCGGGATCGAGCTCACCCGGGCAGGGAAGCTTCGTGGCCGTCCCCTTGAGGGCGGAGACGACCGCTCCCACCGCCATGTTCGGGTGGTTCGCCCGCAGCAGCGCCACCACGCCGGCCGCGTGCGGCGCCGCCATGGACGTCCCGTTCAGCCAGGCCCAGTAGGCGTCCGTTGCCGGATCCCAGACGAGGCGGCCGAGCTCGGCCTCGAGGTCGAGGTCCGAAGCCGTCGACGAGTACGGAGCGAGGATCCGTCCGCGCGCCGAATCGTCCGTGGGCGTCTGGAAGCGCGAGCCGCCGGGCGCCGCCACGTCGGTGATCATCCCGTAGCTCGAGTACCAGGCGAGCAGGTTCTGAGCCCCGGTCGCCGTCACCTGCACGACACCCGGGAGCTCGGTCGGGAGGACGATGCAGTTGTTGTGGACGCGCCGGGTCACGGCGATGCCCTCGGGAAAGTCCGGGCTGATCTCGTCCACGACCGGGTGGTTGAGATCAATCCCCTCGTTCCCGGCGGCCGCGACGAGCACCGCTCCCCGCTGCTGCGCGTAGCGCGCGGCGCGCGAGATCGCCTGTACGATCGCCCGCTGCTCCGCGTCGTTACGGCAGTTGAAGAGCCACGGGTCGGCAAAGAAGCTCATGTTCACGACGTCGAGCCGCTGGTCGCCCGCGTAGACGAGGCCGTCGACGACCGACTGCGTGAAGAAGTAGCCCTCCACGGTTCCCGCTTTCAGGGCGACGATTGAGGCGTCCGGCGCGACGCCTGCGGTCCCCACGCCGTTGATCGCGGCGGCCATGATCCCCGCTGTGTGGGTGCCGTGGCCGTTCAGGTCCTGAACCGCGCCCTTGTCGGAACAGTCACCCGGCGTCACCTGCTCGGCCGG
>JACVSB010000204.1 GCA_014534155.1 Thermoleophilia bacterium | reverse complement strand
GGCCCCCCCCCGCTCGGCTCCCCCCCGCGCCCCCCGCCCCCCGGGGGGGGCCCGGCCGCGCCCGCCCGCCGCCGGTGGCCCCGACGCGTCGCGCGCGCGCTCCCCCGGCGTTCCGCTTAGCGCGAGGGCGCGCGGTCATACTCCCTCGACCGGCCCGTTCGCCCCTTCGTGATGAGCCCGCAGTTCGAGTCACAGGTCAGGGCGCTCCGGCGAGGCGTGATCGCGCGGCCGACTCCCGCGGCGCTCACCGGGGCGCTCGTCATCGCCTTCTCGGCGATCTTCTACCGGCTGGCCGACGTCTCGCCCTCGACGGGGGCCTTCTTCCGCTGCGTGCTCGCCGTGCCCGTGCTCTGGCTCCTCGCACGGCGCGAGGACGCCCACCTCGGCCGCCGAAGCGCTCGCGCGCGCGCGTTCGCCTCCCTGGCCGGCGTCTTCTTCGCCGTCGACCTCCTCTTCTGGCACCACGCGATCGAAGCCGTGGGCGCCGGGCTCGCGACCGTGCTCGCGAACGTGCAGGTCGCGCTCTTCGGCCTCATCGCGTGGATCGCCTTCCGGGAGCGCCCCGCTCCCTCGGCGCTTGCCGCGGTGCCGCTCGCAATCGTGGGGATCGTCCTCATCTCGGGAGTGCTCGAGGCGGATGCATACGGAGAGAACCCGGCGCTTGGCGCGCTCCTCGGCGTCCTCGCCGGGCTCGCCTACTCGGGAATCCTCGTCACGCTTCGTTACGGCGCGCCGGACGTCCGGCGCGTCGCCGGCCCGCTCTTCGACGTGACGCTCGTCGCTGCGCTCCTCGCGCTTCCGGCAGGGCTCGCGCTCGGCGAGCTCGACCTCTCGCCGGCGCTTCCCGGGCTCCTCTGGCTCGCACTCCTCGCGCTCACTTCCCAGGTCTTGGGCTGGCTCCTCATCACCGTCTCGCTCGGCCGCCTGCCGGCGATCGTGACGTCCGTGCTGCTCACGCTGCAACCGGTCGGCTCGGTGGTCTTCGCGGCCCTCCTCCTCGGCGAGCGCCCGTCGGCGCTCCAGCTCGTCGGGACGGCGGCCATCCTCGCGGGCCTCGTGATCGGGACGGCCGAGCGGCCGCGGCCGCAGCCGAAGGCGGGCGAGGCTCGGGCGCCGGCCGGCTAGAGAGACGAGACGCGGTTCGGCCGCGCCTATCCTACGGCGGGCCCCAGCCCCCGCCGCCTGCCGTCTCGACGACCACGAGGTCGCCGGCGCGAAGCTCGACCGAGCCCTTCCCGCGCAGCGGAACCCGCTCGCCGTCGCGGACAAGCCAGACGGCGCTCGGCGCGCCCTCCTCCCCGCCCTCGAGACCCCAGGGCGCCACACTGCAGCGCTCGACCATCGTCGTCAGGCGCGTGCCGTCGGCGAGCACGCGGTAGGCGCGCCTGAGCCCGTCGCCGCCGCGGTGGGCTCCCGCGCCGCCGCTGCCCTCGCGCAGCTCGTGGCGCTCCACGCGGAGTGGGTACTCGCTCTCGACCACCTCCGCCGGCGTGTTCATGACGTTCGACATGTGGATCCGGGTCGCCGAGTCGCCGTCGCGCGCGGCGCTCGCCCCGCTCCCGCCCGCATGCGTCTCGTACAGGAACGCCTCGCGTCCGTCGGGGTCGTGCGAGGCAAAGAGGGCGAGGCCCGACGAGCCCATCCCGCCCGCGACCACGCGGTCCGGCACGGCCGGGGCGAGCGCGCGCAGGAGGACGTCGACGATCCGCTGCGACGTCTCGTGGTTTCCGGCCACGAGGGGCGCCGTGGGCCCGGGAGCGAGGAGCGACCCCGGCTCCGTGAGCACCTCGAGCGGACGCAGAAGGCCCTCGTTCGAGGCGATCTCGGGAGCGAGGAGGGCACGCACGGTGTAGGCGACGGCTGCCACGGTGATGAAGGGCGTCGTGTTCACGGGGCCGAGCGTCGCCCGGTCGGAACGGCGAAAGTCGAAGGTCGCGCGGTCGCCGGCCACCGTGACCTCGACGCGGATCCAGACCGGCTCCGCGCCGACCCCGTCGTCGTCGAGGGCGTCGGCGCCGGCGTAGACGCCGTCGGGGACGTGCGAGAGGGCCCGGCGCGTCCGCTCCTCCGACTCGTCCTGGATCCGCCGCCACGCCTCCCGGACGGTCTCCAGCCCGTGCGCCCGGAAGAGCTCTTCCAGCCTCCGGGCGGCGAGCGCCGTCGTGGCCGCCTGCGCCTGGATGTCGCCGAGCCGCTGCTCGCGACCGCGCACGTTCGCGAGCACGAGCGCGAGCGGGTCCTCGCAGGGCCCCTCGGCGGCGAAGAGCCGCACCGGCGGGATGACCAGGCCCTCCTGGAAGACCTCGCGCGCGAAGGGGACGTAGCTTCCGGGGAGCATCCCGCCGACGTCCGGCCAGTGCGCGAGCGCGACGGCGAAGGCAGCGAGCTCGCCGTCCGCGTACACCGGGCGGACCGCCTTCACGTCCGGAAGGTGGTTGCCCCCGCAGGCGGGGAGGTTCGTGAACCAGACGTCGCCGGCCGCGAGCGACTCCGGCGGGACCCTCTCGAGCATCCGCTGCACCGTGAAGGAGAGAACGCCGAGGTGCATGGGGATGTCGTGGCCCTGCGCGACCGTGCGCCCGGCGCCGTCCGTGAGCGCGCACGAGAGGTCTCCCGCCTCGCGCAGGACCGGCGAGCGCGCGGTCCGCATGAGGTCGTACTTCATCTCCTCGGCGATCGCCGAGGTCGCCTCGCGGATCACCTCGAGCTGGGCGGGAGCGAGCGTCATCGCACGCGCTCGAGCCAGACGTTCGCGTCCCCGTCCGCCGTTGCGCGAAGACCCGGCCAGACGACGACCGTCGAGAGCTCGTCGGCGAGGACGGCCGGCCCGTCCACGCGCAGCCCCGGTTCCAGCGCGCCCCGCGCGAGCACGGGGCCGAACGCGGTCTCGCCGATCTCGAGGTCACCCGCCCTCGCCTCGGGCGCCGCCCACCCCGTTCCCTCGTCGACCCAGAGGCGCGCACGAAGCGCAGTCACCTCGACCGGCTCGTCCGTCGCGTAGCCGTACTCGCCGCGGTGGCGCTCGTGGAACGCGTCGGCTACGGCCTGGACGGAGGCGCCGTCGTCGAGCACGACCTCGAGCGCATCGTTCTGGCCGCGGTAGCGGAGCTCCAGGGAGCGAAGCGCTCGGACCGTTCCGCTCGCCTCCCCCAGCTCCCGCTGGAGGTCTCTGACGAGGTCGGCGAGCGAGGCCTCGACGCTCGGCCAGCCCGGCCCCTCGAGCGGGGCCAGAAACGTGCGCACGTCGTCGACTGCGAGCTCCGCGAGGCAGCAGCCGAGCGCCGAGAAGGTGGACGAGAGGGCCGGGACGACGACCTGGTCGACACCCGCCGCGAGCGCGACGGCTCCCGCGTGCATCGGCCCCGCGCCGCCGTAGGCCACCAGGGTGCAGCTCCGCAGATCCTCGCCGCGGCGAACCGTGACGAGGCGAAGCGCGCCGTCCATGGCGGCGTGCGCCACCTCGACGACCGCGCGCCCCGCCTCGGCCGCCGAGAGCCCGAGGAGC
>JACVSB010000067.1 GCA_014534155.1 Thermoleophilia bacterium | reverse complement strand
GTAGAAGGCGCCGTAGCGCACGTTGATCTCGGGGTCGCGCAGGTCGTCGACGACGAACTTGACCCCGCCCGTGTGGACCGCGATCCCCCGAGCCGTGTCGGGGAGGAGCTGCATGAGACCGATCGCCCCCGACCGTGAGCGCGCATCCGGGTCGAACTTGCTCTCGCGGTAGATGACGGCCGCGAGCAGAGCGGGATCGAGGTCGTAGTTACGGGCGTGGCCGATGATCACGTGCGCGTAGGAGAGCGGGTACCGGTGCTTCGCGTACCACGCCGGCTTCGAGGCCTCCAGGTGCAGCGTCGCGCCGACGAGCGCGGCGAGGCCCGTAACGGCGACGAGGGCGTACCTCACCGCGCGAGTTTCGCGAGGAGGTCGGACGCGAAGGCGTCAAGGTCCTCGCGCGAGCCGTCGTTCACGAAGGTGTAGTCGGCGCGGCGAAGCTTCTCCTCCTCGGGGAGGAGGCGCCGCTCCCGCTCGACGACCGGGCGGATGTGACGGGAAGCGCGCACCTCGGGCGACGCCGTGACCGCAACGACGACGTCGAAGCGCCCGTCGGCGCCGACCTCGTACAGGAGCGGCACCTCGGTCACGCACACCGCGGGCGGGTCGGCCCGGCACGCGAGCCCGTCCCGCCAGTGAAGGTACTCGGCGACGACGCGCGGATGCAGCAGCCGCTCCAGCCAGGTCAGCTCGTCCCGGTCGGCGAACACGATTGCGCCGACACGCTCGCGGTCGATCTCGCCGTCTTCCGTGAGCACGGCCTCCCCCCACCGCGCCCTGATGGCGTCCTTGACGGCCCCGTCCTCGCGCAGGAGGCGGTGGACGATCTCGTCGCTCGAGATCGTCGCCGCGCCGTGGCGGCCGAGAGCGCGGAGGAGCTCGCTCTTGCCGGCTCCGATGCCGCCGGTCAGCGCGACGGCGACGGGGCGCCGCGCGCTATCCCCGGCGGTCGTCGTCGGCGGGCGCGGCGAGGGCGTCCGCGTCTTCCCCGGCAGGCGCCTCCACCGCCCCGGCGTCCGCAGCGCCCGGCTCCCACGCGCGCTCGGTGAAGACGTCTTCGGACAGGTCGAGGGAGGCTCCGCCGTTCGGCGACCGCACAGCCTCGCCCTCCTCGACACGCTTGAGCGAGAGGGACAGCCGCCGGCGCTCGGCGTCCATCTCGATGATCTTCGCCTGCACGACCTCGCCCTGGGAGACGATCTCCCGCGGGTTCTCGACGTGGTGCTGAGCGAGCTCGGAGATGTGCACGAGGCCTTCGACACCCGGGAGGATCTCGACGAATGCGCCGAAGGTGACCACCTTCGTCACGCGGCCTTCGACCACGTCGCCCTCGTCGAACGTGTCGACGACCTGCTGCCAGGGGTCGCTCTGGGTCTGCTTGAGGCCGAGCGAGATCCGCTGGCGGTCCCGGTCGATGTCCAGCACCTTGACGCGAACCTCCTGACCGATCTCCAGCACCTCGGAGGGGTGGTTGACGTGGCTCCAGGAGAGCTCCGAGATGTGGATAAGGCCGTCGATACCGTCCAGGTCGACGAACGCGCCGAAGTCGACGATGTTCGAGATCGTCCCCGTGACGACGTTACCCGGCGAGAGGCGGTCGAGAATTGCCTGGCGCATCTCCTTGCGCTCCTCCTCGAGCACCGCCCGGCGCGAGAGGACGACGTTGTTCCGGCTTCGGTTCAGCTCGATGACCTTGCAGCGGAGCGTCTTCCCCGTGAACTCGTCCAGGTCCTGCACGCGGCGAATGTCGACGAGCGAGGCGGGAAGGAAGCCGCGGACACCGAGGTCGAGGATGAGGCCGCCCTTGACGACTTCGATCACCGTTCCCTCGACCGGCTCGCCGCTCTCGGCGGCGCGCTCGATCCGCTTCCACGCCATCTCGAAGCGCGCGCGCTTCTTCGAGAGGATGAGGCGGCCCTCCGCGTCCTCCTTGGTGAGCACGAGCGCGTCCACCTCGTCGCCGAGCTGGACCTCGTCGATCGGGTCGACCGAGCGGCGGATCGAGAGCTCCGCGACGGGGATGACGCCCTCGGACTTGTAGCCGATGTCGACGAGGACCTCGTCCTTGTCCACGCGGACGACCCTGCCGCTCACGACCTCCCCCTCGTTGATCATGGGGAAGGTCGCGTCGTAGTTCGGGATCAGCTCGCCGTCGGGACCACGGGTCCAGACGTCGGGGTCGAGGTCTGTCGGGTCTGCTTCCGTCGTCGCCTGGTCCTCGACCATCGGGGCGCGCATTATAGCCAGGGGTAGGGTGCAGCTTCGGAACCTCCTCATCGTCGGCGCCGTCGTCGCTCTCGCGGGGTTCGCCCTCGCGGACGCGCTCCTGGGCACCCGTCCCTCGAGCTCTCCTCGCGCGCCGACCGCGGCCGCGACGACGGGCGCCCGGGCCACGCAGGCGCGCCTGCAGCGGTTTCCGGCGACGCGTGCGCCCGGCTCCGTCGTCTTCGTCGACGGCGCAGGGTGCCGGCTCCGACAGGTCGTCGCCTCCTCGGGCTCGGAGCTCCCGTTGCCCCCGGTCGAGACCGCGTGCCGGATCTGGGCCCCCAGGCGCGGCGTTCGGATCGCCTACCGGCTTCCGGGGATCGTGGGCGAGGCTGTGGCGTTCCAGTTCCTCGACCTCAACCACCCCCGGCAGCGGCTGGGCGGATGGCGGGCGCTGTACGGCTCGATCGCGTGGAGCCCGGACGGACAGCGCGCGGCCTGGTGCGCCGGACCGACGTTCGGCTTCGACCACGAGCTCGGAGGGCGGCTGACCGAGGTCGAGGGGTGCCCGCGCGAGTACGGGCGGGACGGAACGGTCCTCGTCGTCTCGGGCAGCCGGATCCTGGGCGGGCACCGCCTCCTCGTGGAGACGGGGGGACGCATCGGCGCGCTCCACCGGGGAAGCGACGGCTCGCTGGCCGCGCTCGTCGACGACCGGATCGAGGTCTTCCGCGGCTCCCGCCTCGTCCGCGAGCGCCGCCTGCGCCCGGGCGCCGGGTCGCCGCTCGTCTTCTCGCCCGACAACTGCGCGGTGCTCGCGTTTCGCGACGGTACCGCGGCGCTCTTAGACCTTGGCTG
Source organism: Thermoleophilia bacterium (assembly GCA_014534155.1). The sequence goes on along the minus strand of JACVSB010000067.1, from coordinate 5,058 downwards.
CTTTCGCGGGCGCGACGCGGTCGTCACCGTATCCCCCGACAACTGCGTCGACCGCTCGTCCGCCGTGACGTCGCTCTGCGCCCGCTACCCGGTGCCGCGCGCCTTCGCCGGGCACGCCGGCGCGTGGTCGCCGGACGGGCGCTGGATCGCCCTCGCGGAGGGAGACGCGATCGCGTTCCACCGTGTCGTCGGCCGGTACGCCGCCGTCCGCTGGCGCGTCTCGGCCGCGGATCTCGCGTGGCTCGCATGACCGGGACGCGGCGAGCGCGCACGAGCGCTGACCCGCGCGCCGTTAGGCCTTCGCCTCGTTCCAGTCGTCGCCCACGCCCACGTCGACCGCGAGGGGGGGCTCGAGCGGGTACGCGCGGCACATCTCCTCACGCACGAGGTCTCGGACCGCGGACACCTCGACCTCCGGCACCTCGAGCAGGAGCTCGTCGTGCACCTGCAGAACGAGCCGCGCTCGTCGGCCCTCCTCGCGTAGCCGCCGGTCGATCGCGACCATCGCCGTCTTGATGATGTCGGCCGCCGTGCCCTGCATGACGAAGTTGACCGCGAGGCGTTCGCCGAACCCCCGCGTCTGGCGGTTTGAGGCGCGGAGCTCCGGCGCCGGGCGCCGCCGCCCGAGGAGCGTCGTCGAGTACCCCTCGCGCGTCGCCCGCTCGATCGTACGCGCGATGAAGTCCTGAACCAGCGGGAAGCGGGCGAGGTAGGCGTCGATGTACTCCTGCGCCTGCTCGCGCGGGATCTCCAGGTTCTCCGAGAGCCCGAAGGCCGAGATCCCGTAGATGATCCCGAAGTTCACCATCTTGGCCACGTTGCGCTCGTCCTTCGTCAGCTCGCGCGGGGGAATCCCGAGCACCTCGGACGCCGTCGCGGCGTGGATGTCCTCGCCGCGCTCGAACGCCTCGCGAAGCTTCGGCTCGCCGGAGACGTGCGCGAGGATGCGCAGCTCGACCTGCGAGTAGTCGGCGGAGACGAGGCGCGAGCCGGGCTCGGCGACGAACGCGCTCCGGATCTCCCGACCGAGCTCGGTGCGAATCGGGATCGCCTGCAGGTTGGGATTGGAGGTCGAGAGCCGGCCCGTGGACGCGACCGCCTGGTTGAAGGTCGTGTGGAGCCGCCCGTCCGCTCCGATCAGCTCGGGCAGGGGACCGAGGTACGTGTTCAGGAGCTTCGAGAGCTCCCGCCACTCCTCGAGCACGGGGACGATCGGGTGCTCGGTACGGATCGAGCGCAGCACGCGCGTGTCCGTCGAGAACCCGGTCTTCCCCTTCCTGCCCGCGGTCAGCCCGAGCGTCTCGAAGAGCACCCGTGCCACCTGCTGCGTCGAGCCGAGGAGGAACTCCTCGCCGGCGAGCGCGTGAGCGCGCGCCTCGAGCTCTTCGACGCGATCCGCGAGGCGCGCAGTGATCTCCCCCATCCTGTACGTGTCGATCCGGACGCCCGCCCGCTCCATCTCGGCCAGGACGGCTGCGAGCGGGAGCTCGACGTCGCGGTAGACGTGCTCGAGCCCTCGCTCTCGCACGCGCTCGCCCAGCGGTGGTGCGAGGCGAAGCGTCGCGGCGGCTCGGCGGACGAGCGCTTCCGTCTCCTCCTCGGCCGGCGGATCCGGCCGAAGCTCCACGCCGTACTCCGCCGCGAGCTCGTCGAGGGGGTAGGCGGGTCGGGCGGGCTCGACGAGGTACGCCATGAGCAGCGTGTCGTCCGCGGCAGGTGGAAAGCGAGGCTCGCCCGCGCGCAGCACCGCTTTCGCGTCGTGGACGACCACGCTCGTCGACCGCAGCGCCGAGGCGAGCGCCGCGTCGGACGGGACGACCAGCACCGTGCCCGCCGCCGACGCGAGCGCGGCGCGTCCGCCGTCGAGCGCGAGGCCGATGCGTTCCGCTATCCCGTCGAGCGAGCCCTCGCGCCAGGGCACGTCGACGCCCTCGAGCCGGAGCGGCGCCGCCGGGAGCGCCGCGTCGAGCTCGTCCACCCGGCGCAGCAGGTTGCGAAACTCGAAGCGCCGGAAGAGCTCCTTGAGCTGCGAGCGGTCGGGCGGTGCGAGGACGAGCTCCGCGGGGTCGCAGGCGAGCGGGAGGTCGCGCCGCATGGTGGCGAGGACCTTCGCGGCCTGCGCCTGCTCGGCATGCTCGGCGATCGCCTTCGTGCGCGCCGGCGAGAGCTCGTCCACGTGCTCGAGGACCGCCTCCAGGGAGCCGTAGCGCGCGACGAGCTGGCCCGCCGTCTTGTCTCCGATCCCGGGGATGCCGGGAATGTTGTCGGAGGAGTCGCCTTTGAGGGCGATGAAGTCGGGGACGGCCTCGGGACCGATCCCGTAGCGCGCGTGCACCCGCTCGGGCGTGTAGACGTTCACGTCCGCGACCCCGCGCGGCGTCATCATGAGGCAGACGTTCGGGGAGCAGAGCTGGAAGGCGTCCCGGTCGGTGGAGACGACGCACGTCTTGATCCCCGCCTCGTCCGCGCGCGTCGCGAGCGTCGCGATCACGTCGTCGGCCTCCCACCCGTCGAACTCGAGGTTGCGGTAGCCGAATGCCTCGACGATGGGCCGGAAGAAGGGGAACTGCTCGCGGAGGAGATCGGGCATCGGCCGGCGGTCGACCTTGTACTCCGGCGCCAGCTCCGTCCGGTGCACGGGCCGGGTGTCCCACGCCACCGCAACGCCCTTCGGGCGGTAGTCCGCGAGCAGCTTGAAGAGCATGTTGGTGAAGCCGAGGAGGGCGTTGGTCGAGAACCCCTCCGAGGTCGCGAGCTCCTCGGGCAGGGCGAAGTAGGCGCGGTAGGCGAGGTTGTTTCCGTCCACGAGGAAGAGCTCGGCCGCGCGCGCGGGCGCATCGTCGAGCTGGAGCTCAGCCCCCGTGAGCGTCTTCGGCATGCCCTCCACTCTACGCCGGGCGCCCGCGCTCGCCCGGCGCCCGCCGAAGCCCGGTATGGGGCAGCCGGCGGGCGCTTATAGTTGCAAGCTCCACTCCGAGGAGGCCCTCCCGATGCGAAAACTCGCTCCCCTGGCCCTGTTCCTGGTCGTCCTCGTCGCGGCCTGCGGAGGCGGGAACGGAGACGAGGCGGCGACGACGTCCCCCCCAGGCGGTGAAGCGACCACCGAGGGCGACACCGGTGGCCACGAGCTCGCGACCAAGAAGCCGGGGACGCTGCTCGTCGGAGCGGAGTTCCCCTCGCCCCCCTTCCTCAACCCGCCGAGGGAGAACCCGACCGGGTTCGAGGTCGACGTCGCGAACGAGATCGCCCGAAGCCTCGGCGGCCTCCAGGTGCAATGGCTCGAGATTCCGTGGACGAGCATCTTCGCCCCGGGACCGAAGCGGTTCGACATGGACATCAACGAGACGACGATCACCGAGGAGCGCGACAAGGTGATCGACTTCAGCGACCCCTACTTCGAGGCGAACCAGGCCCTGCTCGTACACAAGGGAACGGAGGCCGAGAACGCGACGAGCGTCGATGCCGTCAAGGGGCTCCGGCTCGCGGCGCAGGCGCAGACGACCGGCCTCGACTACATCCGCAAGACGATCGAGCCGCAGAACGAGGCGCGGGTCTTCCCGACCACGGTCGCCGCGAACCAGGCGCTCCTCAACCGGCAGATCGACGCCTTCGTGATCGACGTGCCGATTGCGGCCGGCCTCGTGCAAGAGAACCCGGACGCGCTCGCGATCGTCGGGCAGTTCGTCACGAACGAGGAGTGGGGGATCGTGTTCGAGGAGGGCAGCGAGCTCGTCCAGCACGTGAACGCGGCGCTGGCCGAGATGAAGGAGGACGGCACGCTCGACAAGCTGAAGGAGAAGTGGCTGCCCGGCACGGACGTCCCCGTGATCGAGTAGCCGCTGCGGCAGCAGGCGATGTCGGCGTCGCCCCGTGATCCCGGCCCGGCCCACGCGACGGTAGGGCCGGCGACGGCGCTTCGCCCGGCGGCTTTGGGACTGGGCGCGCGCGTGCGCCGAAACTCGGCGCTCATCGCCTCCGTGAGCACGATCGCCGTGCTCGCGGCGATCGTGCTCTTCTTCGCGACGGCGCCCGGCGCGCGCGCCTTCCAGCGCGCCTTCCTCTCTCCGGATAAGGCGCTGGAGAGCGCGAGGCCGGTCCTGAGCGGGTTCGTGATCAACCTGGAGCTCATGGTCGCCGCGGAAGCGCTCGTCCTCGCCTTCGCGCTCCTGATCGCGGTCGCGCGCGGCCTCCCCGGAGCGGCCGCGTTCCCGCTCCGCCTCCTTGCCGTCGCGTACACGGATTTCTTCCGCGGAGTCCCTCTCGTCCTCGTCGTCTTCGCGGTCGGGCTCGGGGTCCCCGCCCTGGGGATCCAGGTGCTCTACACCGACAACTTCTTCGTGTACGGGCTCGTGTCGCTCGTGCTCGTCTACTCCGCGTACGTGGCCGAGGTGTACCGCGCGGGCATCGAGTCGGTGCACGAGAGCCAGATCGCGGCGGCCCGCTCGCTCAGCCTCTCCCACTTCCAGTCGCTTCGCTACGTCGTCCTCCCGCAGGCCGTGCGGCGCGTGGTGCCGCCGCTCCTGAACGACTTCATCGGCCTGCAGAAGGACACCGCGCTCGTCTCCTTCATCGGCGTCCTCGAGGCGTTCCGGCGCGCGCAGGACCACATGGCGGCGACCTTCAACTTCACCGCGCTCACCGTCACGGCCGTCTTCTTCGTCGCGCTCACGATCCCGCTGGCCCGGGTGACCGACTGGCTCGTGGAACGCGACCGCCGCAAGATGAGGGCGCTGGGCGGATGAGCGCGAATGGCCACGCGCTCACGCTCGAGAGCGTGCACAAGCGGTTCGGCGACAACGAGGTGCTGAAGGGCATCGACCTGGCAGTGGCGCCGCACGAGACGGTGTGCCTAATCGGGGCGTCGGGATCCGGCAAGTCGACGCTCCTCAAGTGCGTCAACCTGACGGAGCGGGTGACATCCGGCCGAATCGTGGTCGAGGGTGAGGAGATCACCGCCCGCGGCGTCGATGTGAACCGCATCCGCCGGCGGATCGGGATCGTCTTCCAGGCCTTCAACCTCTTCCCGCACATGACCGTGCTCCGCAACGTGACGCTCGC
>JACVSB010000191.1 GCA_014534155.1 Thermoleophilia bacterium | reverse complement strand
GGGGGTTGGCCCACGCGCTCGCGTGGGGCGGGGACGCGGCCCGCGGCTGGCTGCCGGCTCAGGTCGCGGCGGCGCGCACGATCGCCACGCTGTAGCGCCGGGGCGCCCGGCTCCTCCTCCCGCCGCGTCGCGGCGGCGGCGCGCTTACCCAGCGCCCGCGGTCATCGCCGCGCCACCCCCCGCCATCCCCGCGAAACGGGGGACGACGTCGAGGACGTTCTCGCGCGCACACCACGCGATGTCGTCGGCAAGCCCCGCGGCGAGGAGGTTCCGGGCGCTCTGACTGGCCGCGAGCGCATCCTGCGAGGAGGGAAACGACCGCGCGAGGCGGACTGCGGCCACGGCCGCGTCGCTCGGCTCTCCCCCGAGCTCTTGGACGAGCCGCCCTGCGACGTACGCGTCGTCCAGGGCGAACTCGCCCTTGACGCCCGCGCAGTAGACGGCCGCATCGCCGCCGCTCCTTCTCGCCGTCCTCACGATGGCGTCGAGGTTCAGCAGGCTCGCCGCGACGACGCGCTCGCAGCGCGCGGCGGCGGCCAGGATGGCGCGTGTCCCGTTCGTCGTCGTCAGGATGAGGGTCTCGCCGGCAGCCTGCACGAACTCGCTGGGCGAGTTCCCGAGGTCGAAGCCAGGGATCCGGACGCACCTGCGCTCGCCGGCGAGGATCCCGTTCCCCTGCTCGGCGCGCAGCGCGCGTGCCTCCTCGACCTCGGCGCAGCAGAGGACGCGCGCGTACCCTCCTGCGAGCGCCTGCGCGATCGTCGAGGTGGCGCGCAGGACGTCCACGACGATCCCGGTCGCAGCGGGCATCGCTTCCGCAGGGGTGAAGGCGACGTGCACCCGCACGGCGCGGGAGGCTAGCGGCAGCCGGATACGATGCGCGACCAGTGAGCGCGACCGAGCAGGCGATGCGCTGCTATCGCCATCCGGGAACCGAGACCGCCGTCACCTGCTCGAGCTGCGGGCGGCCGATCTGCACCGAATGCATGGTCTTCGCAGCCGTCGGCATCAAGTGCCCCGAGTGCGCGGGCCAGCCGCAGGGCGTCCGCAAGGCGACGAAGCGCGCGCGCGCCACCGCAGGCACCGGCGCCGGCGGGATCATCACGCGCGCCTTGATCGCCGTCAACGTCGCGGTCTTCGTCGTCCAGATCTCGCAGGGCGGTCTTCGCGGCACCGGCGGCGCCGCCTTCGAGCAGGGCGCGCTGTACGGCCCGCTCGTCGCGCAGGGCGAGTGGTGGCGGCTCGTCACGGCCGGGTTCCTGCACATCGGCCCGGTGCACCTCCTCTTCAACATGCTGATGCTCTGGTGGTTCGGCACGTCGCTCGAGAACCTGCTCGGGCGCGCGCGCTTCCTCGCGATCTACGCCGTCTCGATCCTCGCCGGCTCGGCGGGAGCGCTCCTCCTCGCCCCGGACGTGCCCACAGTGGGCGCCTCGGCGGGGGTCTTCGGCATCCTCGGCGCCGGCCTCGTCCTCGAGCGGCGGGGGACGATGGTCTTCGGCGGGTCCGCGTTCGCCGTCGTTGTCCTGAATGTCATCCTCAGCCTCGTGCTCTCCAACATCTCGCTCGGCGGCCACCTCGGCGGCCTCGCGGGCGGCGCGCTGGCCGTGATCGCCCTGTCGAAGTTCGGCAGAGGCCACGCGGTGTACGGACGCGTCGGCGCGCTGGAGGTCGCGGGCGTCGTCGCGATCGCGCTCGTCAGCGTCGCGATCGCCTACGGCCGCGTACGCGGATACGCGTAGCGGCCGCGGCGCAAGGGGCAGCGCGCGGTTTTCGCGTGCCCCCGGCCGTACGTAGGTTCCCGCACAGGCCCTAGCCGCCGATCGCGACCGTCTTCACCCCGGCTTCGCGGAGCGCCGCCTGGGCCGCCGCGAGGCGGGCGAGCGGGACGCGGTACGGAGAGCAGGAGACGTAGTCGAGGCCGAGGCCGTGGCAGAACTCGACCGATCTCGGGTCGCCGCCGTGCTCCCCGCAGATCCCGAGCTTGATCTGCGGCTTCACGCCCCGCGCGCGCTCGATCGCGAGGCACATGAGGTCGCCCACGCCGCCGCGGTCGAGCGTCTGGAAGGGGTTCTCCTCCAGGACGTCCTCCTCCAGGTAGTGCGTGAGGAAGCCGCCCTCGGCGTCGTCGCGCGAGAAGCCGAGCGTCGTCTGCGTGAGGTCGTTCGTCCCGAAGGAGAAGAAGTCGGCCTGGGCAGCGATCTCGTCCGCCCTGATGCACGCGCGCGGGAGCTCGATCATCGTCCCGATCAGGTAGTCGATCTCGCGTGAGCCCTGCTCCATCTCGGCCGAGGCGGTGTCCAGCGTGAGCTCGCGCAGCCGACGCAGCTCCTCCTGGAACCCCACGAGCGGGTGCATGATCTCGACGAGCGGGGCGTCGCCCGTCCGCTCCTCCACCGCGAGCGCCGCGCGCACGATCGCACGCACCTGCATGGCGTAGATGTCGGGGTACATGAGGCCGAGCCTGCAGCCGCGCGTCCCGAGCATCGGGTTCACTTCTCGGAGCGCCCGGATCCGCTCCTCCATCTCCGGCGAGCCCGCCTCCTCGAGCGGCGGGAGGAACTCGTGCAGCGGAGGGTCGAGCAGGCGGATGGTGACCGGAAGGCCCGCCATCGCCTCGAAGATCTGCTCGAAGTCCTCCTGCTGGAGCGGCAGGAGCTTCGCGAGGGCGGCGCGCCGCTCGTCGTCGCCGCCCGCCACGATCATCGCGCGCACGATCGGGAGCCGGTCCTCGGGCATGAACATGTGCTCCGTCCGGCAGAGCCCGATCCCCTCGGCCCCGAACTCACGAGCCTTGGCCGCGTCCGCCGGCGTGTCGGCGTTCGCCCGCACGCGCAGGCGCCGGACCTCGTCCGCCCAGGCGAGGATCGTCTGGAAGTGCTCGTTGATCTGGGGCGGGACGAGCTCGACGTCGCCCAGGATGACGTTCCCCGTTCCGCCGTCGATCACGATCGGGTCCCCCTCCGCGAGCTCCTGCCCGCCGATCGTGAGCGTTCGCGCCGCGAGGTCGATCGAGAGGCCCTCGCAACCGGCCACGCACGGCTTCCCCATCCCGCGCGCCACGACCGCCGCATGCGAGGTCATCCCGCCGTGGGCGGTGAGCACGCCCTGAGCGTGCATGAGCCCGTGGATGTCGTCGGGAGTCGTCTCGCTGCGGACGAGGATCACCGCCTCCCCCGCCCGGCCGCGCTCCTCGGCCGTGTCGGCGTCGAGGACGATCGCTCCCTGGGCCGCCCCCGGGGAGGCGTTCAGCCCTCTGGCTGCCACTTCGTAGCGCGCGGAGGGATCGATCATGGGGTGCAGGAGCTGATCCAGCTGGTCGGCCTCGATCCGCGCGATCGCCTCCTCGCGCGAGATCACGCCCTCCTCGACCATGTCGACCGCGATCCGCAGGGCCGCGACCGCGGTGCGCTTGCCCGTCCGCGTCTGCAGGATGTAGAGGCCCCCGTCCTCGACGGTGAACTCGATGTCTTGCATCTCGCGGTAGTGCTCCTCGAGGCGCGAGATCGTCTCGACGAGGCTCGCGTAGGCCTGCGGCAGCTTCTCCTCCATGCGCGCGAGCGGCTCGGGAGTGCGGATTCCCGCGACCACGTCCTCGCCCTGCGCGTTGGTCAGGAACTCGCCCCAGATGCCCGGTTCGCCGGTGGACGGATCACGGGTGAAGCACACGCCCGTCCCCGACGAGAGCCCCTTGTTGCCGAAGACCATCTGGACGACGTTCACGGCAGTTCCGAGGTCATCGGGGATCCCGTGCGCGCGCCGGTACACCTGCGCACGCGGCGTCTCCCAGGAGTCGAAGACCGCGCGGACCGC
>JACVSB010000027.1 GCA_014534155.1 Thermoleophilia bacterium | reverse complement strand
GTGTCCGTCACGTGCCGGAAGCACTTGGAGTAGCCGTCGATCTTCCAGAGCCCCGGGATGAGGTGGATGTCGCGCATGACCTCGGTGGCGACGACGCCGTCGCCCAGGTCGTCGACGTCCGGCGGGTCCCGTTCGAGCGCGAGCTCCTTGACGGCGCCGCCGAGCGTTCGGAGCGCGCGCAGCGCCGAGCCGCCGGACACGTTCCAGACGTCCTTGCCGTCCTTCTGGAGGACGCTGCCCGTGATTCCCGGCAGCATGACGACGACGTCGCGCATGGCCTTGCGCGTCATCGCGACCGCTGCCGCGTCGCGCGCTCCCCGCTCACCCAGGGCGCGTCCTAGATCGTGAGCGGCCGCTCGCGGCTGAACCCCCGCGTGCCCGTGCCGACTGGGAAGAAGTTCGGCGTCTGCGTGGGCGGCATGAGGGCCTGGACCGCCTTGTGCAACGCCCGGTAGCGCCCCGAGAACTCGCCGCCGCTCCACACGCGAAGGAGGGTCTGGGTGAAGAGTCCGTTCCGTTCCCCGTCCAGCGAGAGCTGGTCGTCCTGACAGCCCGACATGAGCAGGACGGGCGCCCGCACCTCGACCTCCGCGCTCGGCTCGAGCGCGGCCTGGATCTCGTCGTAGAGGCGGCGGTGCTGCTCGTACGTCGCGTCCTGGACGTCGCGGGGCAGGTCCTTCGTCCGGGGCTCGTCGTCGTCGACGATCCCCCTCTCGACGATCATCGGGACGACGGCTTCGAACATCGCTCTCGCGTCGCGCGTCATCGTGCCGCTGTGGCAGCTGTCGGAGAGGACGAAGATCCGCACGCCCTCGGCGAACGCCCCCCAGAGGGCGTACAGCTCGTCGTCGACGAGTTGGCGGTCGTACAGGACCCACGTCTCGTCCATTCCGTCGGGCTCCTCCTCGCCGTTTCCGTCGGGAACCTGTCCGCCGTGTCCCGAGTAGGTGAGGAAGAAGAAGTCGCCCCGCTCGAGGCGTTCCGAGGCGCTTCGAATCGCCGCCGTCACGGCGTCCGAGCGCGCCTCCGGGCTGAGCAGTAGGGTCGCCTCGAACCCGCGCGCATGCGCCATCTCCGCCATGTCGTTCGCGTCGAGCTCGCACGCCTTCAGGCGCCCGTCCCAGCCGTTGTAGTGCGCCGGGTCGACCGTGTTCAGCCCGATGTGGAGCGAGATCCCTTTCGCCATGGGGCGCGGCGCGACCGGGCGAGCGTACTCGCGTCCTCGACCGGAGTCAACGTAGTAGGGACGCGTCGACCTCGGCCGCGCGGCGCGCTACGTGACCCCGCTCCCGGTCCAGCGCGCGCGCGTCGTCCGGTTGTCCACGTGCACGAAGCTCGTGTACTGGCCGACACCCCCCTGGGGGAGCAGCCGATCGGCCTCCCGCGCCCAATCGCGCGGCGTGCCGGTGGCGAACGTGACGTCGGCGGCCACATCCCTGGGCGTGCGGTGGTAGAGGTGCTGAGAGCGGGGGACGCCGCCGACCTCCGCGTTCTTCGCGTCGGTGCGGAAGCCGGAGTTGACGGTGCACGTCCCGAACCGGTTCCGCATCGGCTGCAGCACGTTCCGCGCGAGCCGACGCAGGGCGGGAACGGAAACGGCGGGGACCGGTGTCCGCTGCGCGTCCTTGCAGTGGAACTCGGAGAGGACGAAGTTGGCAGAGAGCCGAAGCGGCCCGGCACCCGGGCCTGCCCTCGTGCCCGCCTCCCCGTCGAGCTCGAAGAGCTCTTCGAGCGGCTCGCCCTCGCCCCGCCGCGCGAGGTCCTCGATCTCGGCGCGCGCCTGCTCGTCGGCGCGCTGCCTCTCCTCGGGCGAGAGCGAGGTCTTCGCCTCGATCTCCTCGACGCCGGCTTCCTCGGAGGCCTCGCTCTCCGCGGCCTCGTCCGCTCCCGTGTAGGTCTCTTCTGCGCTCATCCGCTACCTCCCTTGCCGTCTGCTTTCCACCGCCGCCGCGCGGTCAGTCAACTCGCTCTCGGCCGGTCGTGTCAACGGGCTACCCGCCGCCTTGCTCGCGCGCTCCCTCCCCTCGACTCCCTTCGCGGATGACGAATGCGGCGGCCGCTGCGCCGACCACCCCGCCCGCCGTCCGCGGGGCGGGGAGGTCGACGAGCGCGAACGCTCCCCAGGCGACGAGGTAGCTCCAGCCGCCGAAGGCAGCGCCGTAGACGAGCGCGACACCGCGCCCGTGCCAGACCGTCGTCCGCCAGAAGAACCGTGGCGAGCCCTGCGGGCGCTCGCTGAAGACACCCCCGAGGCGCTCGTCGTCCACGGCGGAGCGAAGCCCGAGCCGGCGCTCGAGCACCCGCGCGCGTTCCAAAGCGGCCGCGTAGAGCTCGGTGTTCCGGAGCTCGTAGGCGAAGATCCCCAGCGTGGCCACGAGCCCCAGGAGGCCGACTGCGAGGAGCTCGCTCGCGCTGCCGGGGTCGGACAGGAAGGCGACCGCCGCACCCGCTATCGTCGGGACGAAGGCAAGGAGCTTGAAGCGGATCTCCGTCAGGTCTCGGACGAGCTGCGTCGTCTTGTCGTAGTCGAGACGGAGGAGGTCCTCGTCCGCGGCGTTGCCAGCAAGCGGCGCGCCCACCGCGAGCGGCCGGGCTCCGTGCCGCTCCTCGCTCACGCGCGGTACCAGTCGGCGCGCGTCAAGGGGAGGCCGCTTCGCCCCGCGTCCGGCTTCGCGAAGAGAGCCTGGTAGACGTTCAACCGTCCCCTCGCGAAGGCGTGTGCCGACGCGGCCATGTAGAGGCGCCAGATCCGGTAGAGAGGCTCGCCCGCGGTGCGCACGGCGTCCTCGCGGCGGGCTTCCAGCCGGCGGACCCACGCGCGTAGCGTGAGCGCGTAGTGCTCACGGAGGCTCTCGACGTCGCGCGGCTCCAGGCCGGCACCCTCGGCCGCGGCGAGCGTCGTGGCCAGCGGGACGAGCTCGCCGTCCGGAAACACGTACCGGCCGACGAACGACGGCCCACGGCGCCGCTGCGGCGCCGGCAGGCGCGCGATCCCGTGGTTGAGGAAGGTTCCGCCGGGCCGAAGGAGCGTCGAGACGACGCGGAAGTACTCGGGGAGGCGACGCTCGCCAACGTGCTCGAACATCCCGACGCTCACCACCCTGTCGTAACGGCCGGGCTCGTCGAGCTCTCGGTAGTCGCAGACGGAGACGCGGCAACGGCGGGCCAGCCCCGCGCGCTCGATGCGTTCCGCGGCGAGCTCGGCCTGCGGCCGGCTCACCGTGATCCCAACCGCCTCGACGCCATGGTGTCGCGCCGCGTGCAGGACGAGCGCTCCCCAGCCACAGCCGACGTCGAGCAGGCGATCCCCCTCACGCAGGCGGAGCTTGCGGCAGACGTGCTCGAGCTTCTGCTCCTGCGCCGCGTCCAGGTCGTCCTCGGGGTCGAGGAAGTAGGCGCAGGAGTAGACCATCTTCTCGTCGAGGAAGAGGCGAAAGAATTTCGCGGGGACGTCGTAGTGGTGCGCGACCGCCGCCCGGTCGCGCGCGCGGGAGTGGCGCCGCCCGCGCAGGCGCGCCGGTCGCGCACCGCCCCGCGCCCGCCGCCGTCGGGGGAGAGCGAGGAGCCGGGCCGCCCGGCGAGCCCGCTCACCGGCGGGAAGGGGGGTCTCCAGGAGCGGCGCCGCGGTCGCGAACGCCTGCTCGAGGTCACCCTCGACGTCGAGGTCGTCGAAGACGTACGCCTCCGCGAGGGCGAGCTCCGTCGGCGGCAGGAACATCGCGCGAAGCGCTCCCGGATGCCGCAGGACGAGCGTGAACCGTGCTGCGCCGGGCGCGGCCCCCCACGTCTCCCCGGTCCAGAGCCGGACGGCGAAGTCGAGACCGCGCGGGTCCCCGAAGAGCGAGCGGAGGAAGGCGATGCTCCTCTCAGCGTCGCGGTCGCCCGCGGGGACCGCCGCCGCCGCCCGGGAGGGGCTCGAGGTCACGATGCCTGGTATGAGGAGCGCGACGGCATCCCGAGCGCTACACGCTCAGGGACTGCACGAACCCGAGGCGCGCGCTTCGGCGCAGGAACCTCTGCCAGGTCCCGACGCTGTCGATCGAGCCCGCAAGGCGCATCCGCTCCATGGCGCGCGCGAACGCGTCCTCCGACTTCTGCCCGTACGAGCCGTCCGTGGCGAGCCTCGGCTCGGCGCCGTGGATGTCGTTCAGAACGGCCTGGAGAAGCTTGACCGTGGCGAGCGACTGGCGGTTGAACCGGATCCCTGTCATGTTGTCCGTGTGGTAGTGATCCTCGTGGTCGGCGTTGTAGAGGCCGTGTAGGACAAACGCGCAGTTGCTCCTGCAGATCGCGCCGAGAGCCCAGTAGCGCATCCGCTTGGCGAGGGAGGAAGAGGCGTGGTCGCGCTCGATGGGCGAGATCCGAACGTTCGCGAAGACGACGCGGTCCCAGTCGCACGCGCGGCCCTCGCCGTGCGCCCCCGGCTTCTGGACGAACATCCCCGCGGACGAGATCCGCTGAAGCGCGCCGAAGCCCGCGGGCGCCCGCTTCTGCACCTGCCGGACGATTGCCTCCAGGACCGGACGGAAGGACGGCGCGACCGGGAACTGGCGCGGCCCGACCGGGCTGATCCGCTCGTAGAAGAGCGGCACACCGAGGAGGTCGCGGATCGTGACGAGAGCCGGTCCCCGAGGGAGCTCCTCGGGCGGCGGCGCGCTCACGTCGTCGATCCCGGTTCGCTCCGTCTTCGAGGAGTGCTCGAGCGACGGGTCCTCGGTGCTCTCGTCGGCTTCGATCGCCTCGGCGGCCTCGCCCGGCTCGACCTCCTCCTCGGCTGCGAGGACGTCGTCGATCACGTATGCCTCGTCCATCGTGCCTCCTTGCTCGCAGTCGGGGACCTGAGAGGGCGTGCCCAGCGAGTGCGGCGGGAACCAGCCGATCGAGGGTTTCGCGCTCACCAACCTCCCGACGGGGGAACGCCTGCCGCAGAGGCGAACGTCGCGGCAGCTATGCCATCGGGGGCGCAGCTTGTCAACCGGGAACCGGCTGCCGCTCGCGGCTCCTCCGCGGCCTTCCTCGGCGCGGTCGCCACCCGATGAGCGTCCTGACCGTCGGCGAGACGATGGTCCTCCTCGACCCCGTCGGCGAGGGCGGGCTCGAGCTCGGAGGGGAGCTTCGGCTTCGGGTCGCGGGGGCCGAGTCGAACTTCGCGATCGCGCTTTCACGGCTCGGCGTTCCGGTCACCTGGGTCTCGCGGCTCGGAACGGACCCCCTCGGCGACCTGGTGCACGGAGCGCTCGAGCGGGAGGGCCTCGACCTGCGCTACGTCGAGCGCGACGCCGACGCGCCCACCGGCCTCTTTCTCAAGTGGCGGACGGGAGGGAGGACGCGCGTTCTCTACTACCGCTCCGGCTCGGCCGCAAGCCGGCTGGCGCCGCGCCACGTCCCCGCCGAGGCCCTCGCGGGCGTCGCCCTCGTGCACGTGACGGGGATCACCCTGGCGCTCGGCGTTGGCGCGCGCGCGCTGGTCGCGCAGCTCGCCCGCTCGGCGCGGAGGGCCGGCGCCCGGGTCCTTTTCGACCCGAACTGGCGCAGCCCCCTCTGGCGCGGACCCCGGGAAGCGGCCGCCGCCCAGCGCGAGGTGCTGCCCTACGTCGACTGGTACCTGTGCGGCCTCGAAGAGGGCAACCTCCTCTTCGAGACGGAGAGCGCGGAGGAGCTCGTCGCGGCTGTGCGCGAGGCCGGCGCGCGAGACGCCGTCGTGCGCGTCGGCGAGCGCGGCGCCCTCGTCCGCGAGGAAGGCGGAAGCCTGCGCGAGGTGCCTCCGCCGCGCCTCGCCGCCGTGCTCGACGAGGTCGGCGCCGGCGACGGGTTCGCAGCGGGCTTCGCGTTCGGCCTGCTCCGGGACCTCGCACCGGCGGACTGCGCCCGGACGGGGAACGCGCTCGCGGCCGCCGCACTCCGGGGCACGGGCGACTGGGAGACGTTCCCATACCTCCACGAGCTCGAGCGCCTCGGGGACGCGCGGTGAGGGGCTGCGGGCATCACCCGCCCGCGCGGTAGCGCTCGAGCGCAGCCCGGTCGAGCTCGATGCCCAGGCCCGGCTTGCGGGGGATCGGGATGGTCCCGTCGACGAGCCGGAGCTCCCCGTTCGTCAGGTCCTTGCGGAGCCCGGCCCCGGAGAGGTCCTTCGGCAGGAACTCGATGTAGGCGCAGTGAGGCGTTGCGGCGGCCAAGTGAGCCGCCGCCGCGATCGAGATTCCCGTCTTCCAGATGTGCGGAACGACGGTCAGCCCGCGCTACGCCGCGAGCCGGCAGACGCGCATCGCCTCAGTCAGCCCGCCGACGCGGCCGATGTCGGGCTGGACGACGTGGACGAGCCCCCTGTCCATGAGGTCGGCGAACTCGAACCGGGTCGTCAGCCACTCCCCGGCGGCGATCGGGATCGGCTGCTCCCGGGCGAGGCGCGCGTAGCCGGCGAGGTCGTCCGACGGAAGCGGCGTCTCGAGGAAAAAGAGGTCGTAGCGCTCCCAGCCGCGCGTCACGCGCAGGCACTCGTCGGCGTCGGCGAAGGCGTACTGGACGTCGAGCATGAGGACGAAGTCGGGGCCCACGGCCTCGCGGGCCGCGGCGAGCACCTCCTCGGCGCGCTCCATCGGCTCGTCGATTCCCATGTGCCGATACGGTCCTGAGAACGTCGCCTCGAGCTTGGCGGCCGCGAAGCCGCGCTCACGGGCGAGGCGCGCCCACTCGACGAGCGAGTCCCGATAGGCGTCGAAGCTCGAGACCTGGGGCTGGAGCGAGGCGTACGGGACGATCGACTCGCGGCAGGGGCCGCCGAGGAGCTCGTGGCAGGGCTTTCCCAGCGCCTTGCCGCGCAGGTCGTGCAGCGCGATGTCGAGCGCGCCGAGGGCGTTCACAACCGCCCCGCGGCGACCGTTCATCGCCGAGCCGACGTAGAGCTTGTCCCAGAGGCGCTCGACCTGCAACGGGTCCTCCCCGAGCAGCATCTCGCGAAGTCCCTGTCCCATCGTGTGCGTGCCGGGCGCCTCGATGCACGCACGGGCGATCCAGGGGTTGACGTCGGTCTCGCCGACGCCGACGAGGCCCTCGTCCGTCACGACCTCGACCACGATGTCGTCCTGCGCGGAGCTCGTCGCCCCGGCGTCGAAACGGGGATCGACGAGAACGTGCGTGCGGACGTCGGTGATCCTCACGGCTCGATCGGCGCCCGGACGCCGAGGCGGGCCGCGGCGTCGGCCGTCATGCGTACGCGAACGGCTCCATCTCCTGGGCAGAGGCAAACGCCGTCATCGTCCCCGGCCGCGTGACGGAGATCGTGGCCGCGCGAACCGCGAACGCGGTCGCGGCCGTCACGGCGTCGCCGGCCCGCAGCCGGACGGCGAGCGCCGCGACGAACGCGTCGCCGGCACCCGTCGTATCGACGGCCTCGACGGCGCGCGCCTCGACGTGGCGAACGCGTCCGCTCTCGGCCGTGTAGGCGCCCGCAGCGCCGGCCGTGACGACGACCGCCGTGCCCGGAAGCCGCTCCGCGAGCTCGACGGCCAGCTCGCCCGGCGCGCCCTCGCGTCCGGCGAGCCGAGCGGCCTCGTGCTCGTTGGGGACGAGGACGTCCGTGAGCGCGACCAGATCGGGGTCGAGCTCGTCGGCGGGAGCGGGGTTCAGCACCGTGGGCGCTCCTGCGGCGCGCGCGAGGGCGAACGCGGCCCGCGCGGTCTCCTGGGGCGCCTCGAGCGCGCACACGACGACTGCCGCGGCGCGGATCGCCTCGGCCGCCCGCTCGACGGTGCTCACGTCCAGCTCCCGGTTTCGCTCCAGAGCGGACGCGATGGCAGGGATCTTGCTCGGCGGAAGGAGGACGAAGCCCACGTCCGTCGGGCCCTCCACCTGGAAGCAGAAGCGCGTCTCGATCCCCTGCCCCCGGAAGAACTCGACGGCGCGGCGTCCACGCTCGTCGGATCCGACGACGGAGACGAACACCGTGGGGGCGCCGAGGCGCGCGGCCGCGACCGCCTGGTTCGACGACTTGCCGCCGTCGAACGGCTCCTCGAAGCCCCAGCCGATCACGCTCTCGCCCTCGCGCGGGACTGCGGCCACGTGCAGGAAGAGCCCCTGCACGTGGGCGCCGACGACGACGACCGGACCCACTACCAGACCGGCGGGCTGACCACGAAGAGGGCGCTCGCGCCCTCGTCCCCGAGCGGGAGCGAGCGGTGGGGAATTCGGGCGTCGTAGATCACGAAGTCGCCCTTGCTGAGCTCGACCACCTCGCCGCCGAGCTCGAAGCGGACGGCCCCCTCCAGGATCAGGTTCGCCTCCTCTCCCTTGTGGCCGCGCGGGTGGCTCGCGGTCGCTGCTCCGGGTGCGAGCGTCCAGCGCCCGACCTCGAACCCGCCGTCCAGGGAGGGAGAGAGGAGCTCGAGCTCGATCCCCTCGGCGACGCCGAGGCGCGCGCCCTCGCCGTTTCGGACAATGCGCGAGCGCGGGGCGTCGTCGGCGAGCAGGCGGAAGGGCGCCGTGCCCAAGGCCTCGGCGATGTCGCGAAGCGAGTCGAGCGAGGGATCGACGATGCCGCGCTCAACCTGGCTCAGGAGACTCGCGGAGACGCCCGCCGCCGCGCTCACGTCGGTGAGTGTGCGCCCCTGGCTGAGCCGCGCGCGCCGGATCGCGCGCCCGAGCATCCGCCGCTCCCCCGAGCGGTCGCGACGCGAGGTGACCGGACGCTCGCGCACCCGGCGACTTTATCGCGGCGCAAGTTTTTCAGCCAGCTTGCGAGCCCCTGCCCCCCGTGAGAAGATTCGCGCCGGATGGCGGCGACACCGGGCGAGCGGGCTGTTGCGGGCCTCGATCCCGACCGCGTCTCGGAGTGGCTCGCGATCCCGGCGGAGGAGCTTCCCGAGCGCTCTCCGGTCCCGCTGACCGTCGTGCCCACGCGCGAGGAGCTGTACACGCACTTCGCCACGGCGATGTTCGAGGAGATGAAGGGCGCCGCGGGCGAGGGGCGCCGCCTCTCGATCGTCGTTCCGCTCGGCCCGAAGGGCCACTATCCGCTCCTCGCCTCCATGGTGAACGACGCTCGACTCTCGCTCGCGCACGTGACCTTCTTCGGCATGGACAACTGGCTCGACTGGCAGGGCCGACCGCTCTCGCTCGAGCATCCGTTCAACCTCGAGGGCTACTTTCACCGCCACTTCGTCGACCTCGTCGAGCCCGACCTTCGCCCGCGCCCCGATGAGGTCATCTTTCCGTCGCCCTTCGAGCTCGACGTTCCCGCCGCGGAGATCGAGCGCCGCGGCGGCGTGGCCACGACCTACGGCGGGTTCGGGTTCCAGGGCCACCTCGCGTTCAACGAGCCGCCCGCGACGCGCTGGACGCCGGTCACGCTGGAGGAGTTCCGCGCGTCGACGACCCGGATCGTCCCCTGTGCCGTCGACACGATCATCGCCCACGCCGAGCGAAGCCTGGGCGGCAACACGTTCGCCGTCCCGCCGATGGCGATCACGCTCGGCATGCGCGAGCTGCTCTCGGCCGCGCGGATTCGCCTCTACACGGACGGCGGTCCCTGGAAGCAGACGATCCTCAGGATCCTCCTCTTCGCCCCGCCGACCGTGGACTACCCCGTGACGCTCGCCACGGAGCATCCGGACGTCCACGTCGTCGTGGACGCCGAGAGCGCGGCGGCTCCGCCGGCCATCTGGTAGCGGTGCGGATCTCCGAGCTCCGGGTAACCGTCGTCTCCGTTCCCTTCACGGAGTCCGAGACGTGGATATGGGGCCGGCGAGGCGGGATCACGAACGCCCTGGTCGAGCTCGTCACGGACGAGGGCGTGACCGGGATCGGCGAGTGCCCGGGCCACCCCAACATCGGCCTCGTCTGCCAGGTGCTCGAGTCCGTCCGGGATGTCGTGGTCGGGGAGGACGCGCTTCGCCCGGAACGGCTGGTCGGGCTCCTGCTCGCCCGGCGGGGCCTCCACCACTTCCGCCACGCAGCCAACACCGCCCTCGGGGGCGTCGAGATCGCCCTCTGGGACATCGTGGGCAAAGTGGCCGGGAAGCCCCTCTCGCGGCTCCTCGGCGGGCCCGTCCGGGACCGGGTCTCCTACTACCGCTACGTCCCCATGGGCCCGTCGGAGTGGATGGCCGAGCAGGCTGCGGAGGCGGTTGCAGACGGCGTGCAGACGATCTACTTGAAGACCGGCTTCGAGCGGCGGAAGGACGTGGCCGACGTCGCCGCGGTGCGCGAGGCGGTCGGGCCCGCGGTGAAGCTGCGGATCGACGCGAACGAGGCGTGGTCGCCCGCGGAGGCGATCTCGATCGTCAACGAGCTGGAGGCGTTCGAGCTCGAGTTCGTCGAGCAGCCGGTCTCGATGTACGACCTCGACGGCCTCGCGCGCGTCCGGCGGGCGACGACGACGCCGATCGCCGCCAACCAGGCGGCGTGGCTCGAGTCGAACGTGCTGGAGATCGTGCGCAAGCGCGCGGCCGACGTCATCCTCACCTGCCCGCACCAGCTCCACGGCCTCGTCGCGTTCAAGCACGTCGCGGGCCTGTGCGAGCTCGCGGGGCTCCCGATCGTGAAGCACAGCTTCGGCGACCTCGGCGTGACGACCTACGCGGCCGCGCACGTGCTCGGAACGGTTCCGAACGCCACCCTCGCGAGCCAGACCCACTACAACCTGCTGGACGACGACGTGATCGTCGGCGGACCGCCGCCCTTCGTCGCCGGCTCGCTCACGCTCCCGGACGCCCCGGGAATCGGGGTCGAGCTCGACCGCGACCGCGTCGCAACGTACGCCGAGCTCTACGAGCGCGACGGCGAGTTCTCGGTCTACGGACCGCTCGCTGAGCGACCCGTCTCGTAGAGCGAGGCCGAAAGGAGGAGAAGATGAACGAGTACGAGAGGCGCAAGGCGGAGGCGCAGGCCCGCCGGCTCCTGGAGCAGCGGATGTACGAGCCGTTGAGCCGACGCCAGTTCGTCCGCCGCGTCGGAGGCGCGTTCGTCGTCACGAGCCTCGGCGCGAGCTTCCTGGCCGCCTGCGGAGGCGGTGACGACGGCGGCGAGGCCGGCGGCACGACCGGCGGCGGTGCAGGCGGGGACGTCGGCGGGACGCTGAACATGGTGATCTGGGACGGCTACGACGACAAGGACGCGCAGGCGCCGTTCACCAAGAAGAACAGCGTCAAGACGCAGGCGACCTACATCGGCAACAACGAGGAGATCTTCACCAAGCTGCGCGCCGGCGGCACGGGCCAGGTCGACCTCGTCACGCCGTACCACGGGTACATCGGCGTCCTCGTGGAGTCGGACCTGCTGGAGCCGCTGGACTACGAACGCATACCGAACACCGCGGACTACATCTCGAACTTCGACAAGCCCGACTGGGTCATGTTCGACGACAAGCCCTACGGAGCGCCCTACATCTGGGGCACCGACCCCATGATGTGGAACGCCAAGGTCATCAAGGAGGAGCCGACGTCGTGGCGCGACGTCGAGAAGCCCCAGTACAAGGGCAAGGTGGTCATGGTCGACGACACGCTCGGCCAGATCATGGTCTGGGCCAAGGTCCTCGGGCACGACCCGCCCACGGAGCTCTCCCAGGAGGCGCTCGACGAGGTGATCGACTTCCTCGTCAAGCTGAAGAAGAAGCAGGCGCGCGCCTTTGCGTCGGGCTGGGGCGACATGGCGGACATCATGGCGCGCGGGGACGCGTGGATCTCCACCGGAGGCTGGGAGGCCATCTCGATGTTCGCCGAGCAGAAGGGAGGCGACGTCCGCTTCGTCCACCCGGAAGAGGGCGACTTCGCCTGGACGGACTCGTGGTGCATCCCCAAGGACGCGCCCAACATCGACACCGCGTACGCGTACGCCGACCACATGATCAGCCCGGAGGCGCAGGCGATCGTGGCCAAGGACCTCGCCTCCGGTGTCGTGAACGAGAAGGCGATCGACCTCCTGGACGAAGAGACGGCGAAGATCTACCCCTACGACGACCTGGAGTCGGTGTTCGAGAAGGCTCCGAACTACGACATCCCGCCCCGCGAGCCGACCGAGGGTCTGACCACCCTGGATGACT
This sequence comes from Thermoleophilia bacterium, assembly GCA_014534155.1. The sequence goes on along the minus strand of JACVSB010000027.1, from coordinate 559 downwards.
GGAACAAGGCATGGGAGCGGTTGCGGGCCGCGTAGAGGCGCCGCACGGCTCGACCGCGACGGATGCGGCGATCGTCGTCGACTCCGTCTGCAAGCGCTTCGGCGACACGGTCGCCGTGGACTCGTGCTCGCTGCGGGTCGAGCGGGGCGCGTTCGTGTCCCTGCTCGGCCCCAGCGGGTGCGGCAAGACGACGCTCCTCCGCATCGTCGGCGGGTTCGAGAGCCAGGACTCCGGGCGGGTCCTGATCAACGGCGAGCCCGTAGACCGCCTGCCTCCGAATAAGCGCCCGGTCAACATGGTCTTCCAGCGCTACGCGCTCTTTCCGCACAAGAGCGTGTTCGAGAACATCTCCTTCCCGCTCGAGCTGCGCGGGGTCGGCAAGAAGGAACGTGCGGAGCGCGTGCGGGAGATGCTCGACCTCGTCCGCCTCCCGGGTGTCGAGCGCCGCCGCCCGGACCAGCTCTCGGGAGGCCAGGCACAGCGGATCGCCCTCGCCCGCTCGCTCATCTCGCGGCCGCCGGTGCTCCTCCTGGACGAGCCACTGACCGCGCTCGACCTG
>JACVSB010000240.1 GCA_014534155.1 Thermoleophilia bacterium | reverse complement strand
GACGAGCTCCCCGTCTCGCACGTACGTCGCGTCAGACGGCGCGCCGGCTCGCGCAAAGACGCGCGTGCGACCCTCGGCGCGCGCCGGCCGCGTTCGCGCTCACCGCCCCCACGCACGTCGCGTGCACCGCGCCCCGCCCCGGCCCGCGCCGGCGCCGGCCGCGCCTGGAGCCGCCGAGCAGCTGCGCCGCAAGGCGCTGGACGCGCCGGAGGGTCCCTCGTCGTTCCTCGGGGTCGCACCCAGCGCCTCAGTGCGGGGCGGCGACGACGGCGGCGCCTCGCGCGCCCTGCTCGCGCTTCTCGTCCTCCCGGTTCTCGCCCTCGCCCTGGCCGCGCTCTCGCCTGCGGTCCTCAGCGCCACCCCGCCGACCCGCGCGCTCGTCGAGCACCGCGGCCAGATCGCGTTCACCGGTCTCACCGTGCTTGCCGCGGCGCTCGTCGGCATCCTCGTCGCCCTCGCCTCGTCCTCGATCTAAAGGAGCGCCATGAAGACCGTTCTCGCTCTCGCCGTCGCACTGGCCGTTCCCGGAACCGCGCTGGCCGCCCCCGAACTCACCGTCCCCTCGACGGTCCGCGCGGAGGCGACGTCGTCTGCAGGCGCCGAGGTGCAGTTCACCGCGAGCGCGTACACCGTGACGGGGACAGGCGTGCGGCGGGCGACGGTCTTCTCCTGCGCCTGGGGGGAGACCGAGGTCTCCGGCCGAGGGGAAGCCTCCTTCTCCGCCCTCTTCCCGCTGGGAACGACCACGGTCACCTGCACGAAGAGCGACGACGTCGAGCCGTTGGTGAAGTCGTTCCCGGTCACCGTGCGAGACACGACGCCGCCCGTCCTGCGCGGCGTCCCGGCCGCGCGCAAGGTCGAGGCGACGTCGCTCGACGGGGCGACCGAGACCTACGCTACGCCGACGGCGTCGGACGTCGTGGACGGGGTCGTGCCCGTCGCCTGCACGCCCCGGTCCGGTTCCGTGTTTCCGATCGGGGCCACGACCGTCGTCTGCACCGCCGTCGACGACCACGGAAACCGCGCGTCGGACGGGTTCAGGGTCACCGTCGCCGACACTAAGCCCCCGACCCTCGTCGTCCCCGGCGCGCTCAAGATCGCGGCGACGCGGGCCGACGGAACCCCGGCGACCGACCCGCGGCTGCGTGAGTTCCTCGCCGGCGCCTGGGCGGTGGACAGCGTCGACCCGGCCCCGGTCGTGCGCTCGCGGCACCCAAGCGTGTTCCCCGTGGGGACCACGAGCGTCCGCTTCACCGCGGCCGATCGCTTCGGAAACGTGACGTCGAAGTCGGTGGCGGTGACGGTCTCGCCGCTTCCAGGCGCCCTGCTCTCGCCGGCTTCCGGCGCGCGCGTCTCGAGCCCGCCCGTCCTCCGCTGGACACGCGCGACCGGGGCGACGTACTACAACGTCCAGCTCTGGCGCAACGGGAGGAAGATCCTGAGCGCGTGGCCGACCGCGACGCGCTACGCCCTGCGCACCGCCTGGACCTTCGCCGGGAGGCGGTACCGGCTCTCGCCTGGTACGTACCGCTGGTACGTGTGGCCGGGGCTCGGCGCCCGGGCAGCCGCGAGGTACGGGAGGCTGCTCGGCACGCGCACCTTCGTCATGCGCGGGTGAGCACCGGCGGACGAGGTGGGCGATCCTGGACTCGAACCAGGGACCTCCGCCTTATCAGAGCGGCGCTCTAACCGACTGAGCTAATCGCCCGCGCGCCGGGCCAGTCTACCGGCCGCGCGCGCTCGAGAGCCTCGACGAGCTCGGCCAGCGCCGTCTCGTCGGCGAAGCCGATCTCCACCCGGTTGCGCGCCACGCGAACGGGCGCGCCGGTGAGCCTGGCGAGCGCGCTTCGCGCCCGCGCCGCGAGCAGTGGATCGACGGGCGACGTCCGACGGCGCTTCCTCCGGGCGCCGGCGCTCCGCGCTGCTCCCTCCGCCGCGCGAACGGTCATCCCCGTGCGGACGATCCGCTCCGCGAGGCGCCGCCGCTCCTCGTTGCCGGGAACCGCGAGGACGGCGCGCGCGTGGCCCTCGCTGAGCGAGCCTGCCTCCACGAGAGCGAGGACGTCGTCCGGAAGCTCGAGCAGCCGCATCCTGTTCGACACGGCCGACCTGGAGCAGCCGACGTACTCGGCCAGCGCGCCCAGAGAGAGGCCGAACTCGTCCTGCAGAGCCGCGTACGCCCGTGCCTCGTCGATCGAGGAGAGGTCCTCGCGCGCGACGTTCTCGACCAGGGCGAGGAGGAGGGACTCGCGGTCGTCGGCCTCGCGGACGACCGCGGGCACCGTGGCGAGACCCGCTCGCTGCGCGGCGCGCCAGCGCCGCTCGCCCGCGACGAGCTCGTACCGGCCGCCGCGGAGGGGCCGGACGAGCACGGGTTGGACGATTCCCTGCTCGCGCACGGACCGGGCCAGCCGGTCGATCGCCTCCTCGTCCACGCGGGAGCGCGGCTGGCGGCGGTTCGGCTCGACGGCGCCGACCGCAACGCGGGTGAGCTCGCCGGTCGAGTCGGCGGAGCCGAGGAGCACGTCGAGGCCCCGCCCCAGCCCGCGTCTCGGCGGGCCGGCACTCCTGTCAGACGCGCTCGACAAGCTCCTTCGCAATCGCGTAGTACGCGTCGGCGCCCGCGGAGGCGGGGTCGTAGGCCGTGATCGGAAGGCCGTGGCTCGGCGCCTCGGCGAGGCGGACCGACCGCGGGACGACGGCGTCGAAGACGAGCTCGCCG
>JACVSB010000211.1 GCA_014534155.1 Thermoleophilia bacterium | reverse complement strand
GTGCAGCGGCGGCACACCTTCGGGGTCGGGGTCGCCGCCGTGGCGGAAGAGCGTCCGTTCCAGGTGGGCGAGCGCCGGGGAGTCGTACCAGGGCTGCGCCGGCAGCTCCTCCACGCACCCGTCCGCTAGACGGGCGAGGTCTTCCGCCGTCCTCGCGAGCGACGCGAACGCGGCCCGGCCGGGCTCGTAGGGCAGCGAGACGAGGACGTCGGAGCGCGCCGCGAGCGCCTCGACGAGGGTCCACTGTGCGCCCGTGAGGTCCTCGAAGCCGTAGGCGAACACCGGGCGACCGTCCCAGGCGGCGAGATCGGAGGCGACGAGCTCGGCGGCGAACCGTCGCTCGAGCTCGCGGTCCCAGACGCCCAGCCGCTCGAGCTCACCCCGGTACGCGGCGTAGAGCGGCGCGAGCCGCCCTCCGACCTCGTGGGGCTCGAGGAGGGCTCCCTCCGCCTCCCTGATCGCCGCGTCGAGCTCCTGCACAAGCCCGCCGGACCGAAGGGAGCCGCCGAGGCCGTCGACGCGAGCGGACGTTACGGCACGGGCGAGAACGACCTGCCGCTCGCTCGCGCCGACGAGCTGGTGCGCCGGTCCGCCTCGCCCCCGCGCAACCCGTGCGAAGAGGTCGTCGAAGGTTCCGATCGACCCGCCGAGGAGGCCCCCGCGGCGGCCGAGGAGATCCCGCTCGATACGCTCGACCTCGGCGCCGTTCGGAACCACGAGGAACGGGTCGCGGTCGATCGCCTCGAGGTAGCGATCGAGGAGCAGCGCGACCTTGCCGGCGTTCGCCGGCCCCGCGAGCAGGGAGAGCCCCATCCCCTGATTCTACGAGCGCGTCCGGCTGGCTCCCGGTTCGCGAGGACGGCGAAAAAGGGGAATTTGCGCGCTTTTTCCTCTTCGTTACGAGGAGGCGCTCTTCGGCCGGCGGCCGCGGCGCGCAACCTGGCGTCCGCCCAGCCGCTCGGCTTCCTCGTCGGTCACGTCGAGCTCGCGTACGCCCTTGCGCGCATCGCGGAACGTGATCCGGATCGTCGCGCCTTTGCTGTCCGGAATCTCCTTACCGGACATGTCTGAAACGAGAACCGTCTTCTTCGCCATTGCTCCTCCAGATTTGCGTTGATGCACACGAAGCGGATCGGGCCGACGATCCAGAGGGAGACGTTACAGGAAGGAGAAGAAAAGTGAAAGCTATTTCTGTTCGGCTCTCGCCACCGTTGAGTTGACGAACGCTCCAACGCCACGAGCGTTTCCGACGAGGTGATTGTGACGCACGTACGCAAGGGATCCGTAATGCGCGACGATCGCGTAACCCGCGCGCGATGCGACTTGCGACGCTGCATCCGGCCGGGTTCTCACGACGGCGTTTTCCTCGACCTCGCACACGGAGAAATCCATGCAGAGAATCCCGATTCCCGCCGCGTCACGGACGACGTTCCGCCGGACGCTCCCCATAGACATCTCGTTCAGGCTGATCGCACGGAGGGACGTCCCCCGGACGACGTTGTCGCGGACGTCCACGTGCGCCATCTGCGTCGCGACTCCCTCGGCGCCTCCCTCGATCCGACAATGCTCGACCCGGCTCTCGGCCAGCGTGGCAGCGAAGGAGATGTCGATTGCCTGCGTGTGTCGAGGCGCGAGGTCGCGGACGACGCAGTCCCGGATCGTCACCGAGCTCCCCCGCGCCGCTATCCCGTCCACGCGGGCCCCCTCCACCTGCACGCCGTCGAGGACGACGCCTTCCGCGTTCTCGACGAGAATGCCCGTCTCCCCGCCGCGTACGCGCACGTTCCGGACCCGCACGCCGTCGGCGCTGATCACGATCCCGCCGGTGACCACGGCGCCGGGGTCCCCGACGACGACCTGCGGGCGGTCGAGGACGAGTGGCCCGCGGTGCTGGCCGGCGCTCAGACGCACCGTGGGCGGCGCAGCGCCGACGGCGGCACCGCCGCCGAACGCGACCGCTGCCACCGCGACCGCCGCCATCCCAGCCCCGAGCCGCCCGAGCTCGCCGCCGTCCTCGGCGTAGGTGAGGCGGACGAGCGGAAGCGCCGCGTGTGTCGCAACCTGCGCGATTGCCCAGGCGCCCCAGAAGAACGCGAGCGCGGGGCCAAGCGGCGCGCCGACTCCGAGGAGGTGCGCGGCGCCTACGACGAGGGCGAGCTCGCCTACCGCGAGCGGGAGCGCTGCCCAGCCGGGCTGGTACGGCACGAGCCGGTGGTAGAGAGCCGCGTCACAGAGAAGCCCCACGGCGAGCATGAGGATGGCGAGCTCCCAGGGCCACCACGCGCGCAGGGCGGTGGAGACGAGGGCCGCGGCCAGAAGCGGAAGGAGCGCCGCCGCGACGCGCGACTCGAGCCGGCCCCTCAGCGTGTACGACATCGCCTCACCGCAGCCAGGAACCGGCGCGCGGCGTACTTCGCGCCGACGAGGGTGTCCGCCGCAGGATAGGCCCACTGCGCGGCGACGCCCGCGAGGGCGAGCGTTCGCGAGGCGTCGCTGAGGGCGGGGACGAACGAATCGGGCGTGAGGACGATCCAGTCGCCGCTGGTCTCGAGCCCGTTCTCGCCGACGAGGCGGGCGAGCAGGCGCTGCTCGCGGAATCCGCGCCGAAAGCCGGTGGCGCAGATCACCTGCTCGGCGCCGCCCGGATCCGGCGCGACGCGAAAGCGCCCGTCGCCGCGCGCCCGTTCGACGGGAGCATCCCAGGCGCGCCCGGGCGGGTAGGAGGGGGTCGCCCAGCTGCGAAGGAGCCCCTCGCGCTCCCTGGCGGACGTGGCATGGAACACGGCGAGGCCACGGCGCGTGAAGAGGGGCCGGGGCAGGTTGAGCGGGCGCCGGACGGGCTCCCGGCGGCGAACGGAGACGACCGAGGATCCGGCCGCGAGCGCGTTCAGCCACTCGGTGGCCGCCGCCATCCCCGCGCCGACGACGGCAACCCGGTCGGCGTAGTCGTGCGGCTCGTACGCGTGCACGGCACGCGGATCGGCCACGAGCTCGTCCGGGTAGGCGAGGCCGGGATGCCCGACGGCGACGAGCACGTGGCGGAACGGGCCGGTGCCGTCGACCTCGAAGCCGCACCCGACCGGCCGGATCCGACGCACCGTCGACAGCTCGACACAGGCGTCCCAGCCGCTCCGCTCGCGCAGGTCGCTCACGTGCTGGAGGAAGAGCTCCACCGTCGGGCGGTAGCGGTCGAGGATCGTCTGCACGAGCGGACGCGGTCTCCGACCGGCGAGCGCCTCGCGGACGGCCAGCCCGGG
>JACVSB010000199.1 GCA_014534155.1 Thermoleophilia bacterium | reverse complement strand
GGTTGCCCTCGCTCGAGGACGACGGCGCCGTAGCTGTCGAGCGTGACCGCCACGATCCGCGCGCCCGTCGCAGCGAAGATCCAGTCGGCGCTCTCCGCTACCCGCTCGGCGGCATCGGCGCCGTCTGCGCTCGGCCCCCCGGGCCTGAGGAGGCCGAGCGCCTCCTCGCGGTTCGGCTTCACGGCCGTGGGCGCAATCGACCGGAAGCGGCTCGGATGACGCGAGTCGACGACGACGACCCGCGGCGCGGAGCGCTGCAGGTCGGCGAGCGCGCGCACGACGCGCGGGCCCAGCACGCCCCCGTCGTAGTCGGCGACGACGACCGCGTCCGAGGCGAGAAACGCGTCCGCGAGCGCAGACACGAGCCGCCGCTCCACCTCGTGCTCGGCGCCGGGGGGCGGCTGGTCGAAGCGGACGAGAAGCTGCGAGCCCGCGAGGACGCGCGTTTTCGTCACGGTCGGCGCCGCGGGCGAGCGGACGAGGCGCGCGCAGTCGACCGAGTTGCGCGCGAGCGCGTCCTCGAGTACCGCCCCGTCGGCGTCCGTCCCGAGGACGGAGAGGAGCGTCGTCTCGGCGCCGAGGGCGGCGGCGTTCGCCGCCGTGTTCGCCGCGCCACCCGGACATGCCGCGCGGTTGCGCACGTCGACCACCGGGACGGGGCCCTCGCGCGAGAGCCGGGCAGCCTCGCCGCGGATGTACACGTCGAGGATGGCGTCGCCGACGACGAGCACACGAACGCCCCGGAAACGGTCGACGAGCGCGTGGAGCTGCTGCATCCCTCCAGGTCGTGACCCGCTCGGCCGCACGGGACCGTTCTCCCTCGAAGCGGCGATTTCGATGCACGCAGGGATCCACGCAGCGCCGTTCAACGCGATGGGTTCTCGCCGCTCTCGTCGTCTAAGGGAGAGATGGTGGAGCAATCCGCAAGCGACGTGACGAGAAAGGACGAGACGATGCAGAAGATCACGCCCTGCCTGTGGTTCGACATGGAAGGCGAGGAGGCGGCGAGGTTCTACACGTCGGTCTTCCCGAACTCGAGGATCGTGGAGGTGACCCGGTACGGCGAGGCCGGGCCTCGCCCGGCCGGCGACGTGATGACGGTCGCCTTCGAGCTGGACGGCCAGGAGTTCGTCGCGCTGAACGGCGGGCCGGACTTCACGTTCAACGAGGCGATCTCGTTCCAGGTGAGTTGCGAGACGCAGGCCGAAGTGGACGCGTTCTGGAGCGCGCTCTCCGAGGGCGGACAGGAAGGGCCTTGTGGGTGGCTGAAGGACAAGTTCGGCGTCTCGTGGCAGATCGTCCCGACCGCCTTGCCCCGGCTGCTCAGCGATCCCGACCGGGAGAGGTCGCAGCGCGTCATGCAGGCCATGCTGGGCATGAAGAAGATCGAGATCGACGATCTGGAGCGGGCCGCGGCCGCGTAGGCGGCGCCGCCCGAGGCCGGCGCGCGACCGCTCGCGGGAGACAGCCGTGAGCAGGTGGCGGCGCCCCGAGGGCCCCGCCACCTGCTGCTCGCCCCGTCTACCCCGCCGGCGGCGGCGCCGACGGGTCGGTCTGCCAGAGGCCGAACTCGTTCCCGTGGGGGTCCTTGCACGTTGCGAACCAGCCCATGCTGGGCACCGCCTGCGGCTCGTCCGCTTCACCGCCGAGCTCCCGCACGCGGCTCGCGCCCGCGTTGATGTCGTCGACGTCGAAGTAGGCGCGCGTCCCTCGCTTGCCGGGCTCCATGTTCGTCAGCGCTGCGCCGGCCCGCTCGCTGATGCGCGTCATGTGGTACTCGGACGGGCCCGGGAACGCTTCGAACTGCCACCCGAAGAGCGAGCCCCAGAACCGACGCCCCTGTTCGGTGTCGTCGGCTGGGATCTCGATGTGCACGATGTCACCGGCCATTCGCCCTCCTCTTTCGTCGTTCGGCGGACTCGTCTCCGCCGCCGTCGCTCAATAGACCGTTCCTCCACGGAAAACTGAGCGCAGGCCGAGGCTGGCCGGCGGTCCTTCGTGCGCGTTCTGCAGGTGAGGGGAAGATGCACGACGTGGCCGCGGGCGAAGCGACATGACGATCGCGCCGGCGCTCGCCGCGCTCCTCCTCGGCGCGGTTCACCTGTTCGCCGGGAAGCTTCGCTTCCTCGAGGGGGTTCCGCGCAGCCGGTGGCTCTCCCTCGCCGGCGGGATCTCCGTCGCGTACGTCTTCGCGCGTCTCCTCCCGGAGCTCGCGGCAGCGCAGGAGCGGCTGGGGGAATCCGCCCAGGGGTTCTTCGCGCGCCTCGACGACCACGCGTACCTCCTCGCCCTGGCCGGGCTCGCGCTCTTCTACGGGCTGGAGCGGGTGACGGCCCGGTCTCGGGGCGAGCGGCGCGAGCGTGAGGGGAACGACGCCACGGGGCCGACCGCGTTCGTCGTCAGCGTCGCCTCCTTCGCCTTCTACACGGGCCTCATCGGCTACGCGCTCGACGACGAGGCGAACGCGGGAGCCCGGACGCTCACGCTCTTCGTCGTTGCGATGGCGCTCCACTTCGTCGTCAACGACTACGGCCTGCGCGAGCACCACAAGGACGCCTACACCAGAGTCGGCCGCTGGGTCCTCGCCGGAGCGGTCCTCCTCGGCTGGCTCGCCTCGCAGATCGTCGAGCTCCCGGAGACCGCGCTCGTCACCATTCTCGCCTTCCTGGCCGGCGGCGTCGTCCTGAACGTCCTCAAGGAGGAGCTCCCCGAGCGGCGCCGGAGCCGGTTCTGGGCGTTCGCGCTGGGCGCGGCCGCCTACGCCGCCCTTCTCCAGGTCGCCTGACCCGGGCTTCGCTCTCGCCCGTGTGCGAACACGCCGAGAGGCAAGTACTTCTTTGAGCGCACAACTACCTGGTAGGCTGGGGCGCCATGGAGCTCGGGCTCTTCACCTTCGCGGGTCTGACTCCCGACCCCCTAGCAGGAGGCATGGTCACGCCGCGCGAGAGGCTGCGGAACCTCCTCGAGGAGGCCGCGCTCGCCGACGAGCTCGGCCTCGAGGTCTACGGCGTCGGCGAGCACCACCGTCCGGACTTCGCAGTCTCGGCGCCGGCCGTCGTCCTCGCGGCGGTTGCCGAGCGCACGCAGCGGGTCCGGCTCACGAGCGCGGTCAGCGTCATCAGCTCCGACGACCCCGTCCGCGTCTTCCAGGAGTTCTCGACGCTCGACCTCCTCTCGGGCGGGCGCGCGGAGATCATGGCCGGCCGCGGCTCGTTCACCGAGTCCTTCCCGCTCTTCGGCTACGACCTCCGCCTCTACGACGAGCTCTTCGCCGAGAAGCTGGACCTCCTCCTGCGCCTGCGCGAGTCGGAGCACGTGACGTGGACGGGCCGCCATCGCCCCGCGGTCGACGGGCGAGGGGTCTACCCGCGCCCCCTGCAGGAGCCCCTCCCGGTATGGATCGCGGTCGGAGGGACGCCGGAGTCCGCGGTTCGCGCCGGTCTGCTCGGCTTGCCCATGGCGCTCGCGATCATCGGCGGACTCCCCGAGCGGTTCACGCCCTTCCTCGAGCTCCACCGCCGTGCGGCGGGCGAGGCAGGTCACGGCCGTGTCCCGGTG
>JACVSB010000262.1 GCA_014534155.1 Thermoleophilia bacterium | reverse complement strand
GGGCTCGTTCGCCGTGCTCACGCGGCCTCGCGCGCGATTCGGCCGAGGATCCCGTTCACGAGCCGCCCGGCCTCTGCCGAGGAGTAGCGCTTGGCGAGCCGGACGGCCTCGTCCAGGACGACCTCCCGCGGCACCTCGCCCGCGTCGAGCTCGACGAGCGCGACGCGAAGGACGTTTCGCTCCAGCGCTCCCAGCCGCTCTGCCGGCCACCCGATCGATGCCGCCGAGAGGCGGGCGTCCAGGTCGCCGGCGGCCTTCTGTGCCTTCCCTGCGAGCTCCGCCGCGTACGGATCGATCTCGCCCTCGTACAGGGAGGCGAGCGGACGCCCGGTCAGGTCCCACTGGTAGAGCAGGAAGACCGCCGTGCGGCGTGCGTCGCGGCGCGAAGTCACGCGGCCGCCCGGAGCGCGGGAAGGTCGCCGGCGGCGTCGGCCAGGAACGTCGTCGTGTACTCGCCCGACGCGAAGGCGCCGCTTCCGACGATGTCGAGCGCGAGCTCGCGCGTCGTCGGCACACCCTCGAGCTCGAGCTCGCGCAGGGAGCGGGCGAGGCGGGCGAGGGCCGCAGTGCGATCCTCCGCCCAGACGACGACCTTCGCCACGAGCGAGTCGTAGTAGGGCGGGATGCGGTAGCCCTCGTACACGTGCGTGTCCACGCGGACGCCCGGTCCGAGCGGCGGCGCGAACCGCGTCACCGTCCCGGGCGCGGGGAGGAAGCCCCGCGCGGCGTCCTCCGCGTTGATGCGGGCCTCGATCGCGTGCCCGCGAAGCTCGGCGCGCCCCGTGCGCGGGAGGCCGTCACCGGCGGCCACCCGAAACTGCGCCCTGGCGAGGTCGATCCCGGTCAGGAGCTCCGTGACAGGGTGCTCGACCTGGAGGCGCGCGTTCATCTCGATGAAGTAGAAGCCGCCGTCACGGTCGAGCAGGAACTCGAGCGTTCCTGCGCCGCGGTAGCGGAGCGCCTCGCACGCGCGGCGCGCGGCGCTCTCCATCTCGGCGCGGAGGGCCGGGGTGACGGCCGGCGACGGCGCTTCCTCGATCAGCTTCTGATGGCGCCGCTGCACCGAGCAGTCGCGCTCGCCCAGGGTGAGTACGCCCCCCTCGCCGTCCCCCAGGACCTGGATCTCGACGTGGCGCGCGTCGACTACGGCCTTCTCGACGTAGAGCGAGCCGTCCGAGAAGGCGGACTCGGCCTCCGCGGCGGCGGTCGAGAAGGCGCGTTCGAGCTCGGCCGGCTCCGCGACGAGGCGCATGCCCCGTCCTCCGCCGCCGGCGGCCGCCTTGAGGAGGAGCGGGAAGCCGATCTCGCCCGCGAGCGAGCGCGCGTCGGCAAGCGACGCGGCGCCGGCGGAGCCGGGAACGAGGGGAAGCCCGGCCCGCGCGACCGCCTCCTTGGCCGCGACCTTGTCGCCCATGGTCTCGATCGTCTCCGGGCGGGGACCGACGAAGACGAGCTCGTTCTCCTCGCAGGCGCGCGCGAAGTCGGCGTTCTCGGCCAGGAAGCCCCACCCGGGGTGGACGGCGTCGCACCCGGTCGTGACGGCGGCGGCGACGAGCGAGGGGATGTTCAGGTAGCTCGCGGAGGCCTGGGGCGGCCCGACGTGGACGGCGCGGTCGGCGAGGCGGACGTGCAGGGCGTCGCGGTCGGCCGTCGAGTAGACGGCGACCACGTCGAGGCCGAGCTCCCGGCAGGCTCGCACGACGCGAACGGCGACCTCTCCGCGGTTCGCGATCAGGACGCGGCGCAACACCGTGCGAAAGAGGGGACGAACCGTGCGCCACCCGCGCGCGCTCGCGCGCTACGCTCGCCGCAGGGGGGCCAGGGCCCGAAGGCCCCCGGGGGGACGAGATCGCGCGCGCGAGAGCGGGCCGGCACTGCTAGAGCGCGTCGAGGGGCCGGCCGTTCAGCGGCTCCAGCTCGAAGAGGAGCTGTCCGTACTCGACGGCGGCCGCGTTCTCCACACAGATTCGGCGCACCGTCGCCTCCCGGTCCGCCTTGACCTCGTTCATGAGCTTCATCGCCTCGAGGATGCAGAGCGTCTCGCCGGGAGCGACCGTGTCGCCCTCCTCGACGAACGGGGGCGCCCCCGGCGAGGGCGCCCGGTAGAACGTTCCCACCATCGGCGACTCGATGCGGATGAGGTCGTCCGCCGGCGGCGGAAGGGGCGCCTCCGAGACCTGCACGTCCGCGGGGACCGCAGCCGCAGGCGGCGAAGCGTGAGCGGGCATGGCGGCGGGCGCTCCCTCCCCAGCCCGGCGAACCGTGACGCGGTGCTCGCCCTCCTCGATCGTCACCTCGCCGATCCCCATCTCCTGCACGACGCGGATGAGCTCGCGGATCCGCTCGGTCTCCGAGCGCTCGAGCGCCACGCCCTCGAGCTCGTCGCGCCGGCCGCGCGCCCGGATCGCGCGCAGGAGCGGCTG
>JACVSB010000109.1 GCA_014534155.1 Thermoleophilia bacterium | reverse complement strand
GCTCTGGCTCGAGCTCCTGCCGATCACCGCGGCCTGGCCACCGGGAGCCGGGCCGTTGACGCAGCTCAAGTACCTCATCCTTCCCTCGCTCCCGCTCGTCCTCGTCCTCTTCGGCTACATCGCCCGCATGGCGCGCGCGGGCACGATCGAGGCGCTCGAGGCCGACTACACGCGAACCGCGGTGCTGAAAGGCCTGCCGGAGCGGACGGTCATCCGCCGCCACGTCCTGCGCAACGCGCTCCTGCCCACGATCGCAGTCGTGGCAACGCAGACGGGGTACCTGATCGGCGGCCTCGTCGCGATCGAGGTCATCTTCAACTACCAGGGCATCGGACGGCTCATCTTCGACGCGGCCCGGGCGAAGGACTTCCCGATGCTCCAGAGCGCCGTGCTCGTCGTCGGGATCGTCTACCTCGTGGCCACGCTCCTCGCCGACCTCGCCTACTCCCTCCTGAACCCGCGGATCCGCTTCGCCGCCGAGACGTGAGCGTCGCGCCCACCCACGACCCGCTCGCGATCACCCCGCTCCCGGAGCGCGGCGACGAGGGACGTGCTGCACGGCGCGAGCGGATCGGCCTCATGCTGCGCTCGAAGACGTTCGTGGCGGGCGCCCTCGTCCTCGGCTTCTGGGTCTTCTGCGCGATTTTCGGACATGCCGTGGCGCCGAAGGACCCGTTCGCCAGCGATCCCCTGAACAGCCTCCGCGCACCCTCGGGCGAGCACTGGTTCGGGACCGACCGCCTCGGCCGCGACGTCTTCTCGCGCGTGCTCGCCGGCTCGCGGGACATCCTCGTCGTCGCTCCCCTCGCCACGCTGCTCGGGACGGCGCTCGGCACCGTCCTCGGGCTCGTGACGGGCTACTTCCGCGGGCTCGTCGACGACGTGATCATGCGCCTCGTCGACGCGGTCCTCGCCATCCCGCTCGTGATCATGGGCCTCCTCGTCCTCGTCGCGGTCGGGCCTTCGAAGACGGCCGTGATCGTCACGATCGGGATCGTGTTCGCGCCTATCATCGCGCGTACCGTGCGCGCCGCCGTCCTCGCCGAGGGCCAGCTGGAGTACGTGCAGGCCGCCCGCCTGCGAAACGAGCGCGCGCCCTACATCATGTTCGCGGAGATCCTCCCCAACGTCCTCGCACCGATCGTCGTGGAGTTCACCGTCCGCCTGGGCTACGCGATCTTCGTGATCGCGACGCTCTCTTTCCTCGGGCTCGGCATCCCGCCGCCTGCACCGGACTGGGGGCTGCAGATCTTCGAGCACTACGGGCTCATCTCCGGTGGGTTCTGGTGGCCTGTCCTCTTCCCCTCGCTCGCGATCGCGAGCCTCGTCGTCGGCGTCAACCTGCTCGCGGACGGCCTCACCCAGGCCTTCGAGCGGTAGGCATGACCGCAACCGCGACCGCGACCACCGCTACAGCACCGGCCCTCGATCTCCGCGACCTCGACGTCGCCTACCGCGTGCGCGGCAAGTGGTGCCAGGTCCTTCGGGAGGTCTCCTTCCAGATCGCGCCCGGCGAGTCCTTCGGCCTCGTGGGCGAGTCGGGCTGTGGCAAGTCGACGGCGGCCTTCGCCGTCATGCGCTACCTGCCGCGCAACGGCCGCGTGAGCAAGGGATCGATCCACGTCGGCGGCCGCGACCTGCTCGCCATGAGCGAGCGCGACGTCTGCCGCCTGCGCGCGAGCGAGGTCTCGATGGTGTATCAGAACCCCGGCGCCGCGCTGAACCCGTCCATCCGGATCGGGGAGCAGGTGGCGGAGGTGTACACGATTGCCGGCGTCGGCAAGGAGGAGGCGCGCGAGCGGGCCCGCGAGATCCTCGCCAAGGTGCAGATCGCGAATCCCGCCAGCGTCATGCGGCGCTACCCGCACCAGCTCTCGGGCGGGATGCAGCAGCGCGTCGTGATCGCGATGGCGCTCGCCTCCGACCCGGCCCTGCTCATCCTGGACGAGCCGACCACCGGGCTCGACGCGACGGTCGAAGCCGAGGTGCTCGAGCTCATCCTCGCACTACGTGAGGAGTTCGGGACGAGCGTCCTCTTCATCAGCCACAACCTGGCGGTGATCGCGAAGATGTGCGACCGGGTCGGCGTGCTCTACGCGGGCAAGCTGATCGAGGAGGGGCCTGCGAAGGAGATCTTCGCCGATCCCCGGCACCCGTACACGGTTGGCCTGCTCCGCTGCATCCCGCGCCGGGGGATCAAGAAGGAGGAGAAGCGGCTGGATACGATCCCGGGCTCTCTCCCGCCGATCGGCGCGCACCTCCCGGCCTGCGTCTTCGTCGACCGTTGCGGGCTCGCGCGGGAAGTCTGCGCCGAGAAGGCGCCGCCGCCCTACCCCGTCTCCGACACCCGCGTCAGCCGCTGCCACTTCTGGGAGATCGCCCACGAGGTGCCGCACACGGTCGCCGCCCGGGATCTGCCGGCGCGCCGGGAGACGAACGGCGGCGCGCCGGTGATCGAGCTCGAGAACGTGAGCAAGACGTTCCAGCAGGAGGGGAACGAGATCCGTGCCCTGGCCGACGTCTCGCTCGCCATCCGGCCAGGAGAGACCCTGGGGCTCGTGGGCGAGTCGGGAAGCGGGAAGACGACGCTCGCGCGCGTCCTCCTCGGGCTGACGGCGCCCGATGCCGACGCCCGCGTCGAGCTCGACGACGTCCCGCTGACAGCGAGCATCTCCGGCCGCTCGACCGACCAGGTACGGGCGATCCAGATCGTCTTCCAGAATCCGGACGCGGCGCTCAACCGCCGCTTCGTCGTCCGCCGGATCATCGCGCGCGCGATCACGAAGCTCGCCAACATCGGCGGCGAGCGGCGCGAGCGGAAGCTGCGCGACCTGACGCAGTCCGTGCGACTCGAGCCGCGCCACCTGAGCGCCCGCCCGACTCAGCTCTCCGGCGGCCTCAAGCAGCGTGTCGCCATCGCGCGCGCCTTCGCCGGCGACCCGCGCGTGGTCGTCTGCGACGAGCCGACCTCGGCGCTCGACGTCTCCGTTCAGGCGGCCATCCTGAACCTGCTCGCCGACCTGCAGACGCGCGAGGACGTGAGCTACCTCTTCATCTCGCACGACCTGGGGGTCGTCCGCTACCTGTCGGACCGGATCGCCGTCCTCTACCTCGGCCGCCTCATGGAGCTTGGAGACGCCGAGAAGGTGTTCAACGCGCCGCACCACCCCTACACGGAGGCCCTGCTCTCCGCCGTGCCGACGCTCGACGCCGAAGGCGAGACGCGGATCCGGCTCGAGGGTGACGTGCCGAGCGCGTCCGCGCCTCCGACGGGCTGCGTCTTCCACCCGCGCTGCCCCCGTAAGCTGGGCGAGATCTGCGAGCGCGAGGAGCCCGTCCTCGTCGAGGCGGAGCCCGGTCACCTCCTGCGCTGCCACCGGACGCTGGCCGACCTCGCCGAGCTGCAGAAGACACCGCCTGCTCCCGTCGGGCCCGGACGGTGAGGGTACGAGCAGCCGTCCTGCCGAGGACGGGTGCGCGCCTCGAGGTGGACGAGCTCGACCTGGCTCCGCCGGGGCCGGGTGAGGTCCTCGTCCGGCTGCACGCGAGCGGCGTCTGCCACAGCGACCTGAACGCGATTGACGGGACAGCGGAGACGCGGTGCCCCGCCGTCCTCGGCCACGAAGGGGCGGGCGTCGTGGAGGCCGTCGGCCCCGGCGTCGCGCTCACGCCCGGCCGACGGGTCGTCCTCTCCTGGCTCCCCGCGTGCGGACGCTGCGAGGAGTGCCTCCGCGACCTTCCGCACCTCTGTGGGGAGGCGTGGAGCGGGATGATGCACGGCGGCCTCCTGGACGGGACGACGAGGCTCTCACGCGGCGGCGAGCCCGTCTTCCACTACTGCTATGTCTCGACCTTCGCCGACCGCGCGGTCGTGCCGGAGGGAAGCTGCATCCCGATCCCGGACGATGTTCCCTTCGAGGTCGCGGCCCTGGTCGGCTGCGCGGTCGCGACGGGGATCGGCGCGGTCTGGAACACCGCGCGCGTCCGCCCGGGGGACCGGGTCGCCGTCATCGGGTGCGGCGGCGTGGGGCTGAGCGCGGTCATCGGTGCGGCCTCAGTGGGGGCGAGCCCGGTCGTCGCCGTGGACGTCGCCGAGGAGCGCCTGCAGGCGGCGCTCGAGGTGGGAGCGACCGCCGCGGTCCGGGCCGGCGAGAGCGCCGAGGAGAGTGCCGCGGCGGTCATCGACGCGTCGTCCGGGGGCGTCGACTACGCGTTCGAGGCGACCGGGCGCGCCGACGCGATGCTCGCTGCCTTCCTCTCCACCCGCAAGCGCGGGGCGGCCGTCCTGATCGGGATAGCCGCCCCGGACGCCGTCGTCGCCCTCCCCGCCGCGCTCGTCCCCCGTGCGGAGCGGCGCCTGCTCGGGAGCGCGTACGGCTCCGTTCGGCCGGAGCGGGACTTCCCGACGATCCTCGCCCTCTACCGGCGTGGCCGCCTTCCTCTCGACCGCCTCGTCTCGCACCACCTGCCGCTGGAGGAGATCGAAACCGCGTTCGACCTCATGCGCGAGCGGACGTCCCGCCGGGTCGTCCTCGACCTCGGCTCGCCCGTCTCGTGATGCGCGACCTCGACGGACGGATCGGCGAGGCGTGGTCAGGCGAGGCCCCGAACGGAAGCCACGTGAACGTCGTTCTCGCGGCGCGTGGATCGCCCACGGCTGCCGCGGTCGTCGGCGCGCTGGGCGCTCCGCGCCCGGGCCACGTGCCCTTCCTCGCAGCCCTCGAGGCGGGCACGATCGCACGCCCGGTCACCGTCGTCGTGAACAAGGCGACGATCACCGAAGACCGGCTGGGCCGCCTCACCTGGGGCGCCGCGCAGCTCGGGATCGCCCAGGGGGTGCTCGACGCGGTCGCCGGCGGCGAGATCGACGCAGCGGACGCCGGTGAGCTCGTCCTCCTCGTCGCCGTCTGGGTCGACCCCGGCGCATCGGACGAGGCCGCCGTGCACGCGGCGAACAGGGCGGCGACGCGGGCAGCGATCGCGGACGCCGTCTCGCCGCCGTCGAGCGACAACGTCCGCGCGCTCGTCGAGCGCCGGGAGGAGGCGCGAAACGCGTTCTTCGGCTCGGGCTAGATGCGGATCGAGCGCATCGAGCTTCGCCGCTACTCCTTCCCCCTCGAGCCGCCGTTCCACGCGGCGTGGGATCCCGTTCCGAGAGCGAGCGTCGAGACGACGCTCGTCCTCGTACGCACCGACGAAGGGCTGGTGGGGATCGGCTCCGGCGACACGATGGACGGCTTCGAGCGCTGGGAGCACCTCTTCCTCGGCCGGGACCCGCGCGACCTCGAGCGGCACGTGCGCGTGCTCGAGACGATCGCCTTCCACGCCGGACGCTACTGGCCGCTCGAGGCTGCTCTCTGGGACGTGGTAGGCAAGGCGAGAGGGCGACCGGTGGCGGAGCTCCTCGGCGGTGAGGCGACGAGCGTCCGCGTCTACGCCTCCACCGGCGAGGCGGTCGAGGCGGGCGAGCGTGTGGAGCGCTCGCTGGCCGCGCGGGCGGCGGGCTTTCCCGCCCTCAAGCTGCGCGTCGACCGCGGGCGCCTCGCCGAGGGCCTCGAGAGCGTGCGCGCAGTCGTCGAGGCGGTCGGCCGCGAGACCGCCGTTATGGTCGACCTGAACCAGGGCTGGCGAATGCCCGGGGACGTCTCGGCCCCGCTCGGGCGGGAGGCCGTTCGCGAGGTCGCGGAAGAGCTCGGCGCCCTGGGCGTCCTCTGGCTCGAGGAGCCGCTCCCGGCGGACGACGTGGAGGGGCTCCGGACGCTGCGCCGGAGCATCCGAGTCGCGGGCGGAGAGATGGCGAGGACGCCGTCGGAGCTCGTGCGCTACCTCGAGGCGGACGCGCTCGACGTCCTCCAGCCCGACGCGGTCCTCGCCGTCGGGATGCTCCGAGGCGCGGAGGTGGCACGCGCCGCGACGGAACGGGGAAGGTGGTTCACGCCGCACACGTGGACGAACGGCGTCGGCCTCCTGGCCAACGTGCACCTCGCCGCCGCGGTCGGCGCGGGTCCCTTCCTCGAGTTTCCGTACGACCCGCCCGGGTGGACGCCCGAGCGCCGGGACTGGATGCTCGCGGAGCCGGTGACGCCCGGCGCCGACGGCACGATCGCCGTCTCCGACCGGCCGGGCCTCGGGATCGTCCTCGACGACGAGCGGCTGGAAGCGCACCGAGTGGGATGAGCCCGGCCGCGGTCGACGTCCACCAGCACCTCTGGCCCGAGCCCTTCCTG
>JACVSB010000232.1 GCA_014534155.1 Thermoleophilia bacterium | reverse complement strand
GAGCGCGTCGAGGTCGTAGAGAACGGCGCCCGGGAGCTCGGCGATCGCCGGGTCGAGATCGCGCGGGACGGCGATGTCGACGAGAAGGAGCGGCCGGCCGCCGCGCGCGGCGAGCGCGGGCGCCACGTCGGCGGCACGGAGGACGACCTCGGGGCAGCGCGTCGAGCTGACGACGACGTCCGCCTGCGCGAGCTCCTCGCCGACCCGCTCGAACGGGACCGCCTGCCCGCCGAACCGGCGAGCGAGCTCCTCCGCGCGCTCGATCCGGTGGTTCGCGACGAAGATCTGCTCGGCACCCCGCTCGAGGAAGCTCGTCGCGGCGAGCGCGCCCATCTTGCCGGCTCCGATCACGAGGACTCGGCGACCGCCGAGGCCGCCGACGACGCGCCGGGCGAGCTCGGCCGCGGCGGCGGGGATCGCGGCGGGGAGCGTTCCGACGCCCGTCTGCGAGCGAACGCGCCGCCCTGCGTGGAGCGCCTGCGTGAAGAGGCGGTTGAGGACGGGCCCCGCCACGCGGGCGGCCGCCGCGAGCTCGAGCGCTTCCCGCACCTGGCCGAGGACCTGCGCCTCCCCCGGGAGCAGGGAGTCGAGGCCGGCGGCGACGCGAAAGAGATGGAGTGCCGCGTCGAGGTCGACGCGCTCCTCGAGCAGCGGGTCCAGCTGACGGCGCGGGAGCCCGGCCCACGCCGCGAGCGCCCACCGCGCCGCTTCTGCGTCGACCGCCGGTCCGGCGACGTAGATCTCAGTGCGGTTGCAGGTCGAGAGGACGACCGCTTCCGCTCCGGGTGCGGCGAGGCGCCCGGCGAGACCCGCCGCCTCAGCGGGCGCGACGTGCAGACGCTCGCGGACGCCGAGCTCGGCCGTGCGGTGAGAAGCGCCGACGACGAGGAGCGCGGGCGCGCGGTGGCCGTTCGACCCCACGCGCTGAACCTAGCAGGAAGGCTTTCCGCGGCGCGCAACGCGCCGCGCGCCGCCACGCGATGGTTCGTGCACGCGGCAACGCGGTAGAAACCGGCCAGCTGAAGCCATCGAGAGGGAGGTCGCACGTATGTACGTCGGCGGGATCGTCGGAATTATCCTCGTCGTAATCCTCATCATCATCCTGCTGCGCCTCCTGTAAGCCGACAGGGGAGAGGCGCGACGACGGGAGCCGAGCCCGCAGCGCAGCGGATCGGCCGCCGCCCCGCCGACCCGCGTACGCCCGGTTCTTCCCGCGAATGAGCGCGGGATGAGGACAGGCGAAGCCTACTGGTCGCGGCGTCGAAAAAAGACGGCCCCTCCGAGGCAACCGGAGGGGCCGTTCTCGCACGAATCGGCTGCGGCTCCCGAACGTGCGGAGGTCGCGCGGCGGGACGCGACGGACATAGTGTTGCCAAAAGTCAGCGGACTTGCAAGGGGAGATTGACTGAAAGCCTTGGGCGCGCTGTTCCCGCGCTCTGCCACCCGCTGGTAGAGAGCGGACGACGGGGATCGAACCCGCGACCCTCAGCTTGGGAAGCTGATGCTCTACCGACTGAGCTACGTCCGCGCCCGCGTCATACTAGCGAGGGATGCGGCGAAAACCCGCGCGTGGATGATGTGAGCACGTGGAGAAGCCGGCGTGCGGCCCGCCGGACGAGGGAGGTGGGTCGCATGCGAGAGCTCTCGCGATTTCGGCGGCACGACGGCCAGACGATGACCGAGTACGCGGTCATCCTCGCCGTGATCACGTCTGCGATCGTGGCCGCGTTCGCGCTCCTCTCGGACGCGTTCGTCGACCGGTTGCTCACGCTGGCCTCGTTCTTGGGCTAGCCGGCGCCGCCCGTCATCCGGCGGCGCCGCTCGACGGCGGGGGCCCTTGTGCTCGTCCGGGAAGGCGGATGCATCAGCAGCGGCCGCGCGGGGATAATCCTTCGTGCCAAGAGACGGGCCCGACGGGGGCGGCAAGGAGGGAAGCCGAATGGAAGCACGTGAGCTGCACGAGACCGCGCGCGCGCTCGTGGCCGAGGGGAAGGGAATCCTCGCGGCCGACGAGAGCACCGGCACGATCAGGAAGCGCTTCGACTCGATCGGCGTCGAGTCGACCGAGGAGACGCGGCGCGAGTACCGGCAGATGCTCTTCACGACGGAGGGCGCCGAGGACCACGTGAGCGGCGTCATCCTCTTCGACGAGACGATCCGCCAGTCGACGGACGACGGAACGCCGTTCCCCGAGCTCCTCGCCGCGAAGGGGATCATCCCCGGGATCAAGGTCGACAAGGGCGCCAAGCCCCTGGCCCTCTCGGACGGCGAGACCGTGACCGAGGGGCTCGACGGGCTCCGCGACCGGCTGGAGGAGTACCGCGGCCTCGGCGCGCGGTTCGCGAAGTGGCGTGCGACCTACTCCATCGGGGGCGGGCGGCCCAGCTGGGACTGCGTCCACGTGAACGCGCACGCGCTCGCACGCTACGCGGCCCTCTGCCAGGAAGCCGGGCTCGTCCCGATCGTGGAGCCCGAGGTGCTCCAGGACGGCGAGCACACGATCGAGGAGAGCTCGAGCGCGACCGGCCGCGTCCTGCAAGCCGTCTACGCGGAGCTCTACGAGCAGCGCGTCGACCTCCCCGGGACGCTGCTCAAGCCCAACATGGTCCTCTCCGGGTACGAGGCGAGCGACCGCGCAGGGACCGAGGAGGTAGCCGACGCGACGCTCGAGTGCCTGTACCGCCACGTACCGGCCGCCGTCCCCGGAATCGTCTTCCTCTCGGGGGGCCAGAGTGACGAGGACGCGACCGCGCACCTGAACGCGATGAACCGTCGCGGCCCGCATCCGTGGCAGCTCTCCTTCTCATACGGGCGCGCGCTCCAGGCGCCGGCGCTGAAGGCGTGGGCAGGGTCGCCCGACAACCTGGAGGCCGGCCGGCAGGCGTACCTGCACAGGGCCAGGCTGAACGGGGCAGCGAGGACGGGCAGCTACTCGCCCGAGATGGAGCAGCT
>JACVSB010000192.1 GCA_014534155.1 Thermoleophilia bacterium | reverse complement strand
GATGAGACCGTCCGAGGGGCTCTCGGGCGCCGTCACCTGAGCTCCGGCCGGGATGGCGCTCACGCCTCTCTCCCGCCCACGGCGGCCGGGGCGCGGTCGCGCTCCCAACTCCAGACCTCCCGCGTGAGGCGAGGGATCCCGTCCAGGATGCGCTCCCACCTGGCGAAGGCGCCAGCCGCGGTCCCGGCCTCCGCGACCATGCGAAAGAGCGTGTTCACCCGAGGGCCTTCGAAGACGAAGACCGCCTGCTCCTCCGAGAGGAAGACGCTGTGGCGCTCGAGCTCGAGCGCGATGGGGTCGAAGGGCGGGCCCTCCTCGACGAGCTCGCGCGCGCGGTCGGCGCAGTTCGGCTTCAGCTTCGCGACTACGGCGACACGTTCCATGACGCTCCTTCGCTGCAGGCTTTCCGGGAGCGATCGTCGCAGCGGCCCGCTCGCGCGGCATCGGGGCGTCCGCGGTACCGGGTTGCGGGAAATCCGCGACGTCCCCTCAATCGACGTTCGGTGCTACGAGGACGGGACACGGCGCGTGTTTCGCGACCTCGGAGCTCACGCTCCCGAGCAGCAAGCGCCCGACGGCTCCCCGGTTCCGCGTCCCCGTGACGATCGCGTCGTAGCGCCCGCCTTCCGCCTCGGCGACGATTTCCCCGGCGGGGTCGCCGTGGGCGATCTTCATCTCAGCGTGGATGCCGCGATCGCCGAGGAACGCGTGCGCGCGCGCGACGTCCTCGTGCGCGTGCGGGCGGAGACCGACGTGGCCCCCCGACTTCGAGCCCCGGGCATCCGGCGGGACGACGCTCAGGATGGTTACCGCGTCGCCGTCGCCCCGCGCGAGCGCCGCGACGGCCTCGAGAGCCCGGCGGCTGTGGTCGAATCCATCGTAGGCGAGCAAGAGCTTCATCCCCTTCTCCCTCCGTTCGTTGCGAGAGCAGGAGCGGCCGCGAGCGGCTCGTCGAGGTCGGCGAGATCCGCTTCCACTGCCAGCGCACCGGACGCCGGAGACGGCGGCAGGGACGTGACGCCTACCCGAGCCGCCAGGAACGGAGCGAGGTAGCGGCCCACGATCTTGCCCGGTGGCCACCAGAGCGCTTCCGACGCGGCGAGGGATGTGTCGCCGTGCCCGCCCGAAAGCTCGGCCCGCAGGTAGGCCGGCACCCCGCCCGTGAGGAGGAGGCCGCGGAGGACCGGCCGGAACGGCTCAGGGGACACGTCGGCGCCCGCCTCGGCCGCGATCGACTGCGCGACCGCGTCGGCCTGCTGCGCGGCGATCCCGCCCTGCTTGACGGGGATGGTCTACACTGCGCCGGCGGCCAACCCGCGCTCGACGCCGGCGACGCGCCCGTGGCCATCCGTGGGGACGAACCCCTCGGCGTCCATGGGGAGGCCCTTGATCTCCGTTCCGGCGAGCCTGGGCAGCGCGACCACTCGGTCGGCCGGCATCGACCCGGTCGGGACGATCGTCACCTCTCCCTCGCCGGCCCGGACGACGTAGCGGCCGCAGAACGCGAACACGTCGCGCTCGGCGAGGAGGCGGGAGACCGTCGCGCTCGCCGCCTCGCCGAAGATGGCGAGCGGAGCGGGCTCGTGCGTGACCAGGGCCAGCGAGACCGGCGGCGCCTTACGGCGACGGATGTGCGCGGCCGTCAGGAGGGCGAGCTCGTAGAGCGGAAGCGGCCAGGTGACGCCGCCGGGAACGGCGAACACGAGCCGTTCGACGGCACCGGCCTCGATCTCGGCCAAGAGCACGCGGAAGGCAGTCGAGTCGGCCGGGCCGCGGAACGTGAGCGCGCCCGCAACGGCCGGGTGCGCGTGGGCTCCGGAGGCGACGACGAGCGCGTCGTAGGCGATCTCGGCACCGGAGGCGGTCGTTACGACGCGCGCGTCCGGGTCGATGCTCGTGAGCCCGCCCGGCGTGAAGCTGGCGCCCATGGATTCTGCGAGCTCCGCGAGCTCGAACGCCTCGGCACGGCCCTGCTCGAACGGCTCTGCTACCGCGAGCGGCCGGTACCAGAAGTGGTGCTCGGGCGCGACGAGCTCCACGTCCACGAGCTCCGGCGCGAGCGCCCGCAGGGCGAGCGTCGCTTCCAGCGCGGCGACGCCGCCGCCGGCGACGACGACGCGAAGTCGTGAGTGTGGCCGCGCTCGCGCCGCCGTCCCGCCTCGCACCTCTGTCTTCCCCACGATCAGCCCCCTCTCTCGTTTCCGCCATCGTGACCGTGGCGCGCACGCCCGCCATCGGGAAAGGCGCGGATCCCGCTGCGGTCGACTACGGATGCGCGTTGGATAATGGGCGCGTGGCGAAGAGCCCACCCGGTGAGCGACGCGTCGAGGCGGCCGAGCACGAGCGCTTGCGGATGCTGGTCGACGCCGGCATCGCGCTCAACTCCGAGCTCACGCTCGACGCGCTCCTCCAGCGCCTCGTGGAGATTGCGGCCGAGCTGACCGAAGCGCGCTACGCGGCTCTCGGCGTCATCGACTCCTCGGGCCGCGAGCTCGAGCGGTTCGTGACGACGGGCGTCGACCCAGAGACGTACGCGGCGATCGGCGACCTTCCGCGCGGCCGCGGGATTCTGGGCGTGCTCATCCGCGATGCGGAGACCCTGCGGCTGCACGACATCGCCGAGGACCCGCGCTCCGTCGGCTTTCCGGCGGCCCACCCGCCCATGCGGACGTTCCTCGGCGTCCCCGTACTCCTCCGCGGCGTCGCGTACGGCAACCTCTACTTGACGGAGAAGGAGGGCGGCGGCGACTTCACCGATGAGGACGAGGACCTCACGGTGCTCCTCGCGACGCAGGCGGCCGTCGCGATCGAGAACACGCGGCTCTACGAGTCCGCAACGGCCTGGTCGCGCCAGCTCGAGTCCCTGAACGAGATCATCGCGGCGATGGCGAGCGAGATCGAGCTTCCGCGGCTGCTCACGCTCATCGCGCGCCGCTTGCGGGAGATCGTCGACGCCCGCGTGGTCACGATCGCCCTTCCCGGCCCGGCGGGGGAGCTGCGGATCGAGGCGGCGGACGGCGAGGCGGCCGAGACGCTGGTCGGGACGACCCTCGCACGCG
The DNA here is from genome assembly GCA_014534155.1 of Thermoleophilia bacterium. The sequence continues at coordinate 700 of JACVSB010000192.1, read as the reverse complement.
AGGCGTCGAAACACGGCCGCGTGCTCGAGCGCGGGCGCAGCGAGCGCGTGGACAGCGCGATGGACGACCCGGAGATCGACCAGTCGGTCGCCCGCAGGCTCGGAGTCCGGGCAGGACTCTTCGTCCCGCTCACGGTCGGCGGACGCCCGATTGGCGTCGTGGCGGCCCACGACAAGCGCGGCTACGACGCGCGCTTCAGCGACGCCGACCTGAGGATCGCGGAGCTCTTCGCCGCGCGTGCCGCCGTCGCCGTCGACCTCTCGCAACGCGTCGCGCGCGACGCTCTCTCCCGGGCCGTGCAGGCCCAGGAGCTCGAGCGGCGACGGCTCGCGCGCGAGCTGCACGACCAGACGGGGCAGGACCTGACCTCCGTCCTGCTCGGGCTTAAGGCCGTCGAGGAGGCCGCTGACCCGGAGGAACGACGCCGCGCTCTCGCGAGCGTGCGCGAGCAGGTCGCGGCGACGCTCGGCGACGTACGCAGGCTCGCCGTCGAGCTCCGTCCGAAGGCTCTCGACGACTTCGGCCTCGTCCCCGCGCTCGAGCGCCTCGCCGCGACGTTCCGCGAACGGACGGGGATGCGCGTCGACTTCGAGGCGCGGCTCGGGCGGCAGCTCCCGGACGAGATCGCGACCGCCGTGTACCGGATCGTCCAGGAGGCGCTCACGAACGTCGTGAAGCACGCAGGCGCACGCTCCATCAG
>JACVSB010000050.1 GCA_014534155.1 Thermoleophilia bacterium | reverse complement strand
TTGACACCCGGCGCGATCTCGACGGTCATGTCCTTGAGGGTCATGTGCACCTTGACGAGGTTCCCGGCGGGAGCCGCGGGCAGCGTCGCGTCGTAGGGCTTGTGCGCCGCGGCCAGCTCCTGCGCCTGCTCCGGCACGACGCCGGCGAAGCTGTTCAACGGAAGGGCCATGTTGTGATCCGCGTGCGCCGCGGCGCCCGCCTTCGCCTGGCCGGCGGCGGCGTTCGCGTCGACGCGCGCACTGCGCGCGTCCGCCCACATCATGAGGGCGAAGAACGCGACGACCGCGAGCGTGATGCCGAGCAGCAGGGCGACGACCTTGACCAGCGCGCTCGCGCCCGGATGGACGACGTGGTGATGAGCGGATGCGGGATGCGAAGCCATTCTGGGCGATCTCCTCGTCTCGGGGTTCTCCAGTGAGCCTAGGAGTGGCGGCGCCGGACGTCGTCGAGGCTGCGCCGCAGCCCGCATCCGCGCCGACCCGCAGTCCGGCTCGCGGGTTTCCCGCAACCGCTAGGCCGAAAGGAGAAGCGCCTGCAGGACGACGAGCGCCGCCGTCGCCGCGGCGCCGGAGACGAGGACGGTGCGCACGGACGCCCCCCGGAGCGCGTCGGGAACGACCTCCGCCGCGACCATCCAGACCATCGCGCCCCCGGCGAAGCCGAGGCCGGCCGGCAGGAGCCCGGCGAAGGCGGCGACGGACGCGAAGGCGGGGAGTGCGAGCAGCGGCTGCGGCAGGCTCGAGAAGACGCTCCAGCCGGCGGCCCGCGAAACCGTCACGCCGCGGGGGACGAGGACGAGGCTGATCGCGAGGCCCTCCGGGATGTTGTGCATCGCGATCGCGATCGCGGTCGCGAGCCCCAGGGACTCCCCGCCTCCGAAGGAAACGCCGACACCGACGCCCTCGGCGGTCGAATGGAGCGTCATGACCCCGACGATGAGGAGCGCCTTGCGTGCGTCGGCCGAGGCCAGCGCCTCGAAGTGGACGTGTGGGCGGGCAGCGAGGACGCGCGCGGCGAGGGCGATGAAGGCGATGCCTGCGAGGGCGCCCACGAGCGTCTGGACGACGTCCTCCCTCCCGCCCTCGTAGAAGAGGAGGCCACTCGCCGCAACCATGCACCCGGCGGCAGCGGCGTTCGAGGCGCCGAGCCAGCCGTGCGCTCGGTGGGCGAGGAAGGCGAGCGGAAGAGCGCCGAGGCCGGTTGCGAGCGCCGTCGCCAGCGCGGCGGCGAAGACTGAAAGCGCCTCTGTCACGAACGTCTCCGGCGACACCGAGGGCGGCCGTCGGCCGCCCTCGGTTCTCGGAAGCCGGAGCCGCTCAGCCCGTCGTCGCGGCCGCGGGCGCCGACGCGCCCTCGGCCTCGCGGCGCCGGAGCGCGCCGCCGAGCGCGAGGACGAGGAACCCAACCCCGCTCAGGAGGAGCGCGACGCCGACGACGATCCCGAAGAGCGACAGCCGCTCGGCCATGTACGACATGTTCATCGCCGTTGCGAGCGCGGTCTCGGTGACCCAGATGTTCCGGGCGCCGTTCTCGACCGGACGGCCCTCGGGCGTCTTCGCCGCCTGGCTCTCGTCGTCCGTTTCCTGGCCGGTAGCGGTGAGGAAGCGGCCCATCTCGGAGTAGCGCCGACCGCCGGTCGCTTCCAGCGCGTGCGTCTCCATGATGTCGGCGAACGACTTCGCCTCGGCGCCGGTCTTGATGGGCTGGCCGGACTCCAGCTTGCCCTTGGTGATCTTCGCGGCGTCGGGCGTGGCGGTGATCTTCTGCTCGGCGATCGCGTCGCGCACCTCGGCGCGCCCGTCCGCGCCCATGAAAATCGCGACGATCCCGAACACGATCAGGACGACGCCCGCGATCACGCCACCCAGCTCGAAGAGCCTCCTCATCTCCTGCCTCCTTCGTCTCGTGTCGACTCCGAAGGTAGGGCGGGGGCGCGCAGGCGCCATCAGAGGCGAGACGCAGAGTCGCTACGGCTTTGCCGCAACGGGAGTGCGGGCGGTTCCCGTCGCCCGCCCCCGGGCGGACTGGCACCGTGGGGGCATGGAGGCGAGCTACGCGATCGCGTGGAGGGAGGACGACGAGCCGACCGCGATCGGACGGCTCGTGCTCCAGCCCGGGCGCTTCTCGCTGATCGGGATCGACGAGGAGAGTCGCGCGGTCACGCGCGAGGTCGCGCGCGACGACGTCGGGTCCGTCCGGCCGGCGCCGAACGGGCAGCGCCTGCGTGGCGCGAGGACGGCCGTCGTCCGCCTCCGGTCGGGTCACGAGCTTGCGCTCGCCTCGCTGGACAAGCCGGGGACCTGGCTCGAGCTCGTGAACAACCTCGCTTCCGGGCGAGCGGGCGGGGGCGCGTGAACGAGCTCGTCGTCGTCGTTCCGCTGAAACCGGCGCGGCACGACGACGCCCGCCGTCTCCTCGCCGAGGGGCCGCCCTTCGAGCTCGGAGAGAGCGACCTGGTCGAGCACGAGGTGCACCTGACGAAGGAGGAGGTCGTGTTCGTCTTCAGGTCGACGGGGCCGACGCCTCCGCTTGCCCTCGCCGGCGAAGACCCCGCGGTCTGGAAGACGGCCGCGGCTTGGCAGCCGCTCATGTCCGGCCGGCCGCGGGTGGCGGAGACCGTCTTCTCCTGGTCGCGCGACGAGCCCGCGCGCAAGCCCTAGACCGGCCGGTCGGGGGCGAGCGCTCCGCCGGCGAGCGCCGCGACCTCGTAGACCTCCACGCTCGCCATGCGCGCCGCCACCACGGCCGCCACCCGGTCGCGCACGCGCGCGCCGCTCGCCTCGTCGCTGCGCGCCACCTCCTCGGAGACCCAGAGGGTGATCACGATCGTGCGGGCGCGCCCGCGGTCGAGGAGAACGAGGGAGCCGCGGAAGCCGGTCGCGTCGCTCAACCACGGGAGCACGTCCTCGCGAAAGATCCGCACGCCGTCGTCCATCCCGTCCGGTGCGTTCTCGAAGGTCGTGACCCGGGCGTACACGCGCGCGGCGCGAGTGTACGGCTTCCGGCGTGCGAGGATGGAACCGTGAGGGTCCAGCGGATGCATGTCGACCTGGCCGACGTCCCCGAGCCACCGATCTGGCCGGCGGGAACTCACGTCCGCGCGTTCACCGAGGCGGACGCGGCGCGCGTCCACGCGCTCCTCGAGCAAGGCTACGAAGCGGGCGGCGGCGCCGTCTCCCCCTTCGAGGAGTGGCGGGAGACGATGCTCGCCGACGCCGAGTACGACCCGGCGCTCTGGTTCCTCGCCGAGGCCGACGACCTCGTCGGGGTCTGCCTCTGCTGGACGAGCGGATGGGTCAAGGACCTGGTGGTCGCGCCGGCGTGGCGCCGCCGCGGCCTCGGCGAGGCGCTCCTCCGGCACGCGTTCGGCGCCTTCCGCGCCCGGGGCCTCGCCGCGGCGGAGCTCAAGGTGCATGCCGATAATCCGTCCGCCGCCTACCGCCTCTACGAGCGGCTCGGTATGCGCACCGTCGACGTCTCGACGGGCTAGGCGAGCGAGCCTGCGGCCGGCGAGCCGGATCGAAGCCGGGCCAGGGCCTCGAGGAAGTCATCGTGTGTGACGGACGACGGTGGAGCGCCGTCGCCGTTTTCCGAGGTCCGCGCCATCGCGGCGAGCGCGGCCTCCTGCGCGAGCGACTTCAGGTCGGCCGGGGAGAAGCCGTCCGTCTCCTCTGCAAGCTCGTGAAAGCGGACGCCGACGGTCGGCATCCTGGCGGTGTGGAGGGCGAGGATCCGCAACCGCTCGCCCTCGTCGGGGAGCCCGAGGACGATCGTGCGCGAGAGGCGCCCGCCCCGTAGGAGAGCCGGGTCAAGCTGGTCGGGTCGGTTCGTCGCCCCGATGACGAACACGCCGCGCTGGCCGGCGACGCCGTCGATCTCGGCGAGGAGCTGGTTCACGTGGCTGTCGTGGACGCCGAGCGACTCGCCCCGCCGGCCCGCGATCGCGTCGATCTCGTCCACGAAGACGATCGACGGGCGGTTCTCTCTCGCGCGCGAGAAGAGCTGCCGGATGTTCCGCTCCGACTCCCCGACCCACTTGCTGATCACGTCCGCGCCGGAGATCGGGTAGAAGGACGCGCGCGCCTGCGCGGCGAGCACCTTCGCTACCGAGGTCTTGCCCGTCCCCGGCGGGCCCGCAAGCAGGAGGCCGGTCGGAGGGTCGACTCCGAAGCGTCGTGCCGACTCCGGGTCCTCGATCACTGCCTGGAGCTGCTGGAGCTGCGCCTTGATCGCGTCGGGGAGGACGAGCGAGCCCCACGTCCAGTGCTCGACGAGCGGGCGATCTTGCCCGCCGTACGCGTCGACCGCACGGAGGAGGTGCTCGGTGTCGAGCTCGAGCTCGCTCCCGGACTGCGCCGCTTCGCGGAACACCTCGAGCGCAGCGGTGTCGACGATCTTCGCGATCGCCGCCGGCGTCATCCCCTCCGTCCGCGAGACGAGCGCGTCGAGGTCGACGGACGCGGAGGTCGGCCGGTCGTCGAGCTCCGCCAAGAAGATGCCGCGCCGCGCGCCGGCGTCGGGCAGGTCGATCCTGATATGGCGGTCGAACCGGCCCGGGCGGATCACGGCGGGGTCGAGGTGCTCGATGGAGTTCGTCGCCGCCACGACGAGCAGCCGGCGCTCGTCGCGGTAGGCCTCGAGCGAGGTCAGGAGCTGGTTCACGGTTCGGCGCGACTCCTGGTCGGGCGTCGTCTCGCGCCGCTGCGCGACCGAGTCGAACTCGTCGAAGAAGAGGAGACAGGGGAGCTGACCGAGCGCCTTCTCGAAGGCCTTCTGGATGTTCTGCGCCGACTGGCCCACGATCCCGGCGACGAGGTCGCCGGTCGAGACGTGGATCAGGTGGAGGCCGTACTCGCCGGCGATCGCGCGAGCGAAGTAGGTCTTCCCGACGCCGGGCGGCCCATGCAGGAGGATCCCGTTCCAGTCGATGGCGTACCGCTCGGCGTGCTCCGGGTGGCGAAGCACCAGGCCGACGGTGTCGCGCACCTCCGCCTTGAGCGCGTCCATGCCCCCGACGTCGGCGAACGTGGGAAGCTCGTCGGGATCCTGCACCTCGAAGTCGCCGCCGCCCCCGCCGAGCCCGCCGGCCATCCCGCCGCCGAGAAGGGCTCCCAGCGGGTTGGGAGGTGACGCGGCCGCTCGACGCTGACGGCGTGGGGTCTTCTGCACGCGCTCGCCGTCCTCGGCGGAGGGCGCCGGCTCTGACGGCGGCACCCGGGGGCGTTCGTCGGAGATGTCGACCCACTGGCCCGTCTCCGGGTCGTAGGCGTACGAGCCCGAGCCGGAGAGGAGCATCTCGAGAAGACCCGCGAAGGGCGAGGAGGGGAGTCCTCCGCGGCTACGCTCGCCGCGCTCGTGGTCGCGCCGCGCGGCGCGCCGGCGCTCTGCCTCGTCCAGCGCGCGCCGCCGCGAGGCGCGCGCCGCGAGGCTCATGAACAGGAACATGAGCAGGAAGAGGAGGAGCGGCAGGAGGAGGAGCGACATCCGCGCCTCGTACCCGTGCGGCTAGCTTCGCACTCTTCGCGCTGGCTACGAGACCCAGGGGCCGACGCCGCCCACGCGTTCGGGCGTGACGAGGAGCCGGAATCCCGGCGGGGGATCGTCCATCGGAGGGAACTTGACCTCTGGCCCGAGGTAGACGTACGCGAGGCGCTGCAGAACCTCCGGCGCGCCGCCCTCCTCGATACGAGCGCGGCCGTGCAGGACGAGGTACTCCTTCAGTCCTGGCGGCGTGATCCGCGTGCCCTCGATCGAGAGCGAGACGCGCGGGTCGCGGCGGACGTTTCGCAGCTTCTGCAGAGCCCCGCTCAGGTGCCCCGAGACGACGTCGCCGCCCTCGAGACCGACCCAGACGCACGAGACCTGCGGGGAGCCGTCGGCGTTCAGAGTCACGAGGTGCCCGAGCGCGTCAGACTCGAGGAGCGGGCGCGCGCTCTCGGGCAGCTCCATCCGGCGAGTGTCGACGATCGCCGCCGGCGGCGCAACCGCGTTTCCTCCCACCCGCGTGGAGGGAATACCCCTGGCATGGAGACGCTCGATAGCCAGCTCCTCGCGGTCGCCGTCCTGACCACGGGCGTCGGCGCGATGATGGCCTGGCTGGGCGCCCGTGCCGGGCTCCTCGAGGCGCGAGGCGAGCGGCGCCGATGCCCGTCCTGCGGGCACGTCGTCGGGCGCGTCCCGAGTTGCCCCTGCGTGCGCTAGCCAGCCGACGAGCCCGATCGTGCGCGCGCTCGTGCTCGAGGCCCCCGGGCTGCCGCTCGTCGAGCGCGAGCTGCCCGATCCGGAGCCCGCGGTCGGAGAGGTCCTCGTCTCCGTGCACGCCTGCGGGGTCTGCCGCACGGACCTGCACGTCGTCGAAGGCGAGCTTCCCCACCCGAAGCTCCCGCTCGTCCCCGGGCACCAGATCGTGGGCACCGTCGCCGCGACGGGCGCCGGCGCGGAGCGGTTCCCGCCGGGCGAGCGCGTCGGCATTCCGTGGCTCGCGTGGGCGGACGGAACGTGCCGCTTCTGCACGAGCGGCCGGGAGAACCTCTGCGACGCCGCTCGCTTCACCGGGTACTCGCTCGACGGCGGGTACGCGGAGCTCGCCGCCGCCGACGAGCGCTTCTGCTTCCCCCTCCCGCCGGCGTACCGCGACGTGGACGCCGCGCCGCTCCTCTGCGCCGGCCTGATCGGCTACCGGGCGCTCACGCTGGCCGGCGACGCGGAGCGGCTCGGCCTGTACGGGTTCGGGTCGTCCGCACACATCGTCGCGCAGGTCGCGCGCCACGAGGGCCGGCGTGTCTTCGCGTTCACGCGGCCGGGGGACAGGGAGGCGCAGGAGTCTGCGCGCCGGCTCGGAGCCGAGTGGTCCGGCGGCTCGGACGAGCGCGCTCCCGACGAGCTCGACGCCGCGCTCCTCTTCGCGCCGGTCGGAGGGCTCGTCCCGGCCGCCCTAGCGGCCGTCTGCAAGGGCGGCGTCGTCGTCTGTGCCGGGATCCACATGAGCGATGTGCCTTCCTTCCCCTACGAGCTCCTCTGGGGCGAGCGGGCCGTTCGGTCGGTGGCGAACCTGACCCGGCGCGACGGCGAGGAGTTCCTCGCGCTCGCACCCCGCGTGCCGGTACGAACGGACATCGAGACGTTCCCCCTCAGCGCGGCGAACCAGGCGCTCGCTCACCTCCGGCGCGGAGCGCTCCACGGATCTGCCGTCCTGACCGTCGACGCGCCCGCGTAAGCGCGGCCGCGTCGTCGATCCTGCGCTCGCCGTTCATGCGCGGCGCCGGAGGACTGCGGCGACGACGACGCCGTACGCGACGTGATCGGCGAGCTGCGGCGCGAGGGGGAGCGCGCGCACCGGCGCGAAGCGACGGCCGGCGAGACCGAGGTCGAGAGCCGCGATCGAGAGCCCGGCGGCGGCGCCCGCTCGCAGGGTGGGCCGGCGAGCGAGCACACAGGCGAGGACGACGCCCCAGCCGAGGGAAACGGCGAGGTGGACGGGAGCCGCTGCGGCGATGAGCCGCAGCCGCCTCCGCTCGTTCGGGAGGAGGAGGGAGCCTGCGGCGAGCGTCGCCTCGAGCGGGTCGCGTCCTGCCGCGAGGGCCCACGCGGTCGAGGGGAGTCCGCTCAGCGCCGCGCCGGCGAGACCGGCTCTCAGGCCCGAGCGGAGGGAGCAGGCGGGCGCTACGCCCCGTCGACGGGCTCGAGTGGCCAGATCAGGACGTCCTGCCGGTCCGCGAGGTGCAGGAGAGGCTCGCCGTCGGTCGGGATCCCGGGCGGGGCCATCGAGTTGCGCTCGAGCTCCGCCTCCGCGGCCCGAAGCGGCCAGGGCGGATGGTGGATTTCTCCCCGAAGGACGCGTCCGCGATGGACCGTGTAGAGGCAGTAGCGCTCGGCCAGGAACGCCTCCAGCGAGCCCAGGGCGGCGGGCGAGGCGTCGCCGCTCGGCCGGTACGCCGCCCGGAACTCAGCGCGGCGCTCGCGCGACGTCCGGCGCGCGCTCGTGTAGCGGACACGCCCGCCGCCGTCGACGTCCGCGGACATACCGGCGTGGAAGTAAGGGAGCCGGTACAGGCGGCGCGCGGCCTCGACGGCGAGGCGACTCGAGGCGTCGAGGCTGAAGAACCAGATCCCCGGCTTCTCCTCGAGCGTCACGTACGTGCGCGCGTTCAGCTCCAGGAAGGAGGACGCGAGCGGCGGCGGCGGCGTCGCGCGGAGGCGGACCCCGCGGACGCGAAACGGCGTGATCCCGAGCCACGCTTCGCCCTCCCAGGTGTCGACGGGCAGTTCGCTCGGGACGTGCGTGCGCAGGGCGTCGGGGGACGCTGGCCAGTGGGCGAAGAGGAGATTCTCCCACGTCTGCGCCATGAGCCAGCCGTCGCGCCGCGGGAGCGGCCAGGGGCGGTGCTCCGTCTCGGCCAGGGTCGCGCGCTGGCGCGCGGGGGTCGTGAGGTACTCGGCCACGGCCATCGCGGGCATTATCCCGGCGTGTCCACGAGTCGCGCTCGCGAGCTCTGGCGCCACCGCGCCTCGGGCGAGGCCTACCTCGTCGACCTCGAGGAGGGACGTGTCGCGAGCGCCGACGGGCCGCTCGCACCCGACGAGCTGACGCCTGAGTCGCTCGCGATGCGCCGCGCCTCGCAGGGGCGCGGTCAGGCATACACGATGGAGGCGGCCGAGCTCGACCGCCGGCGGGACGAGTTCGACCGGGAGCGCCTCGAGCTGTAGGGCGCCCGGGCGCGGCGTGCCCGCGGCGCGCGCAGGGAGCGAGTGTCTCCGCAGCCCGTCCCACGGGGTCAGCAGCGGACCTGGCCCGCAGACGCGATGGTCGTTCCGAGACGGTCGCGCGGCGCGGCCTAGAATGCGCCGCCGTGCGCGCAGTCCGCTGCTGGTGCGACGAGCTCCTCGTCGCCGACGACGACGAGGCGCTCGTCCGCGAGCTCGCGGAGCACGCGCGCGAGGCGCACGGCGACGACGTCCGCTCCGAGGACGACCTCCGGCGCCGGGTGGCCGAGCGCGCCGAGGACGCGCCGGACCGCCCGCCCTGGGCGTACTGATCGCGCCGGCCGCGCTGCCGCCCGCGACGACCTCGCTGTCGACCCGACCGCGCTAGACGCTCAGCGCTTCGTTCACGATCCGGTCCTGCTCCACGAGGTGCGCCGTGGG
>JACVSB010000120.1 GCA_014534155.1 Thermoleophilia bacterium | reverse complement strand
CGCGATTCGTCCGAGGCGAGGAACACGTACGCCGGCGCGAGCTCGGCCGGCTGCGCCGGGCGCTGGAAGTCGGACTGCTCCCCGAACTGCGCCACCTTCTGGGCCGGGAACGACATGGCGATGAGGGGCGTCCAGACGGGGCCGGGGGCAACGGCGTTGACGCGGATCCCCTTGGGCGCGAGCTCCTGCGCGAGCGCCTGAGTGAAGGTGCGGATCGCGCCCTTCGTCGTTGCGTAGTGGATGAGCGACGGCGACGGGTGGTACGCCTGGACGGAGGCCGAGTTGATGATCGCAGCGCCCGCCTCCAGGTGAGGGATTGCAGCCTGGCAGAGCCAGAACTGGCTCAGGACGTTGACGCGGAAGACGTGCTCGATCTCCTCGGGCGGTATCTCGGTGATCGACTCGTACTCCATCTGGAAGGCGGCGTTGTTCACGAGGATGTCCAGGCGCCCGAGCTCCGCAAGCGCCCGCTCGACGAGGGCGCGGCAGTGGGCCGGGTCTCCGATGTCGCCGGCGACTGCGACGCCCTTGCGGTCGGCCTCCTCGACCACGCGGATCGTCTCCTCGGCGTCGGAGTGCTCGTCCAGGTACGAGACGAGAACGTCGGCGCCCTCGCGCGCGAAGGCGAGCGCGACCGCGCGCCCGATCCCGCTGTCCCCGCCCGTCACGAGGGCCGCGCGGCCGTCCAAGCGCCCGTAGCCGCGGTACGTCTCGTAGCCGTAGTCGGGCTTCGGGTCCATGTCCGACTCGAGCCCGACGGGAGCCTGCTCCTGCTCGGGGTACGGTGGTTGCGGACCCGCCTGGCGCGGATCCGGCGGTGCCGTGTGCTGTGTCATCTCTCCTCCTTCGGCGGCGTTGCGCCCGGGCTACCCGTTGACGCGCGGGCTAATCAGCGCGCTCGAGGAGACCCCGCTCCCGCACGAGCGCCACGGCGAGAGTCTTGTAGCCCACGTCGTCGAAGAGGACGACGACCTTGTCGCCCTCGTAGCGCTGGACGAGGCCCGCGCCCCACTTCTCGTGCCTGACAGGGGTGCCGAGGGCGAAGGGCTCGTCCCGGTCAGGCTGGACGATGCCGGCCTCGCAGTTGTCGCAGTTGCCGCAGGGCGCCTCGAACTCCTCGCCGAAGTAGTTGAGGACGTACTCGCGCCGGCAGTCGCGAAGCTCGGCGTACCCGCGCATCATCTCGACGCGCGAGCGCTCCCACTCGGCCTGGTGCTCCTGCGCCGCAACGGCGTCGCGCGCCGCCGTCCGGGGATCCGTGAGCTCGTTCGCGACGACGTCGCCCCCGGGAAGGATCGCGACCGCGCCCACGTCGGACAGCCTGCGCACGCCCGTCGCAACGGTCGTCGCGCTGACCTCTCCCTGCGCCTCGAGGTCGTCAGGAGGGACGGGCCCCTCGCTCTCCGCGATCGCCTCCGCGACCTCGCGTACCTCGTCGGTGTCGAGGCTCGCACGACTCGCAAAGAAGCGGCGAAGGCCGACGTCCTCCGGTCGGTAGAAGAGCAGCGCGTCCGCCGGCTCCCCGTCGCGCCCGGCACGGCCGAGCTCCTGGTAGTAGGAGTCGACCGAGTCCGCGATGTCGTAGTGGAAGACGAAGCGGACGTTCGCCTTGTCCACGCCCATTCCGAACGCGACCGTGGCCACGATCACGTCGGCGCCGCCGTCCATGAACTCCTGCTGGACAGCGTTTCGGACGCGCTTCGGCACGCCGGCGTGGTAGGCGCGGGCGCCGAGCCCGCGCTCGGCGAGCGCCGCCGCCACGTCCTCCGCCCGCCGGCGTGTCGCCGCGTACACGATTCCGGGCTTCGCCGCGCCCGCCACGCGGTTGACGAGAGCCGACAGCTTGGCGTCGTCGTCGTGGAAGCGCTCGACCGCGAGGTGGATGTTCGGGCGGTCGAAGCCTCGGACGACGACGGCCGGGTCACGGAGCGGCAGCCGTTCCACGACCTCGCGGCGGACCGGCGGCGCCGCGGTCGCCGTGAGCGCGAGCACGGTCGGACGGCCGAGCTCCTCGGCCACCGCGCCCAGCCGGAGGTACTCCGGCCGAAAATCGTGGCCCCACTCGCTGATGCAGTGGGCCTCGTCCACGACGAAGAGCGTCGGACGGGACGCGCGCGCGGCCGCGAGCGAATCCTCGTTCGCGAGCTGCTCCGGCGCGCAGAAGAGGAACTCGAGGTTCCCCTCCGCGAGGGCGCCGAGCGTCTCGTCCCGCTCGCTCTCCGAGACCTGCGCGTTGAGCGCCGCCGCACTGAGGCCGAGCTCGCGGAGCGAGGCGACCTGGTCGCGCTGGAGCGCGAGGAGGGGGGAGACGACGAGCGTCGGGCCAGGGATGAGGACGCCGGCGATCTGGTAGATCGCCGACTTGCCGAATCCGGTCGGCATGACGGCGAGCGTGTCGCGGCCGTCGAGGACGGCGCGCAGGGCGAGGTCCTGGCCCCGACGCAGGCCGCGGAAGCCGAACGTCTCGCGCGCGACCTTGCGCGCTTCCGCCAGGGCTGCTGTCACGCCAGGGACGACGCCATAGAGTTCCCGATCATCGCCGGGGGCAGAGCCTGACAAACACGCGCGTCGCCGTCGTCGTCGCCACACGGAACCGGCGCCACTCGCTGGAGCGCACGCTCGCGCACCTGGGCGGCCTTCCGGAGCAACCCCACGTCGTCGTCGTGGACAACGGCTCGAGCGACGGAAGCGCGGCTGCAGCTCGGCGTTACGGCGTCGACGTCGTCGAGCTCCGCCGGAACGCCGGGCCCGCCGCGCGAAACGTCGGCGTGCGCCGCGTCGGCGCCCCCTACGTCGCGTTCGCCGACGACGACTCCTGGTGGGCCCCCGACGCGCTCGAGCCCGCAGCCAGGCTCTTCGACCGCTATGACTCGCTCGCGCTCGTGGCCGCGCGGGTTCTCGTCGGCCCCGAGGAGGACCTCGATCCGGTCTCCCTCGCCATGGCCGAGAGCCCGCTCACCGCCCCCCGGCCGCTTCCGGGCCCGCCGGTCCTCGGGTTCGTCGCCTGCGGCGCTCTCGTCCGCCGCTCCGCCTTCCTCGAGGTCGGCGGGTTCCACGAGGTGCTCGCGACCGGCGCCGAGGAAACGCTCCTGGCGGTGGACCTCGCGAGCCGTGGGTGGGACCTCGCCTACGTCGAGGACGTCGTCGCCCACCACCACCCCTCGAGCCGCCGGGATCCTCTTGCGCGCAGGCGTGCGGAGGCGCGGAACCTCCTTTGGCTCGCCTGGCTTCGCCGGCCGCTCTCGACGGCGGTGGGGAGAACCGTTCGCGTGGCGTGGACGGGAGCGCGGGATGCGCCTTCCCGCCGCGCGCTCGTCGACGTCGCCCGCGCCGCTCCCCGCCTCGTGCGCGAGCGCCGCGTTGCGCCCGCTCGGATCGAGGCCGCGCTCGACGTGCTCGATCTCTAGCCGCTAGGCGGACGCCTGAACGGTTGCAACGGCCGCCTCGTATCGGCGTGCGACCGCGGGCCAGTTGACGACGTTCCACCACGCGCTCACGTATTCGGGGCGGCGGTTCTGGTAGCGGAGGTAGTAGGCGTGCTCCCAGACGTCGAGCCCGAGGATCGGCGTCTCGCCCTCCATGATCGGCGCGTCCTGGTTCGGAGTCGACGTGACGCGGAGCGCGGCGCCGTCCCAGGCGAGCCACGCCCATCCGCTCCCGAATCGGTTCGCAGCCGCGGCGGCGAACTCGTCCTTGAACGCGTCGAAGCTCCCGAAGGCCGACTCGATCGCGTCGGCGAGCGCGGCCTCCGGCGCGCCCCCGGCCTGGGGCGCCATCAGCTCCCAGAAGAGGGTGTGGTTGTAGTGGCCACCGCCGTTGTTGCGAACGAGCGTCCGCTTGTCCTCGGGCAACTGGTCGAGGTTTCGCAGCACGTCCTCGACCGGCCGGTCGGCCCACTCGGTGCCCTCGAGCGCCGCGTTCGCCTTGTCGACGTAGGTCTGGTGGTGCTTGTCGTGGTGCAGCCGCATCGTCTCCGCGTCGATGTGTGGCTCGAGCGCGTCGTAGTCGTACGGCAGCGTCGGAAGTTCGAACGCCATCCCCTGCGCCTCCTTCAGTAGGTCGCCGTGCCTCTCCCCTCGTCGGAACGATCCCGCGTAGCGTCCGATTCCGTCCGGACGCGCTCCGTCTCGAGGAACTGCTCCTCGTCGGCGCTCGCGCTCTCGCCGCGCGCCTCCTTCTCGCGGATCTCGTCGAGCGCCTCTTCCGGGTTCCGCTCCTCCGTCACGAGAGCCTCCGTTCGTCGCTTCCCCTAGTTCTCTCCGCGAGGCGCCGCCGTCGAACATCCCCGAAACGGGTGACGACGGCGTCCGCTCGGCGGATGACGATGCGAGGGCGCCCATGCTCGCTCGGCGGACCACGCGACCCCGGCTTCGCACGCCGGGCCTCGTAACGACGATCGGAATCGTAAGCCTCGTCCCGATCGCCGTCATCGCCGTCGTGCTCGCGCACGTCATGGAGGGCCAGGTTCGTGACCGCGCGATCGAGGAGGCGACGCGCTCGGCGACGCTGATCGGGCGGGTGGGCCTGCAGCCGCAGCTCTCGCGCGACGCCGTTCGCGACGGCCTGTCGCCTTTTCGTCTCATCGCGCTGGACGAGACGTTCGCGGAGCAGAGCGTCCAGACCGAGATTGCCCGGATCGCGATCTGGAACCGCAGCGGGCGCATCATCTACTCGGACGACGCGAACCTGATCGACCGCAGCTTCCCCCTCTCGCGCAGGCTGCGCGCCGCGCTCGGCGGCGAGGTCAGCACCGAGACCGTCGAGGCCGACGAGCGCGAAGACTTCGGCGCGCGTGGGAGCGGAACGATGCTCCAGGTCCTCGTGCCCTTCACCTTCGCCGGCTCGGACCGGCCCGATGGCGTCTTCCAGCTCTACCTCCCGTACGAGCCGATCGAGGCCGCCGTCGTGGAGGACACGCGCGTCCTCGTCGCGCTCCTTCTCCTCGGCCTGGCCGTTCTGTACGGCGCGCTCCTTCCGATCGCGCTCGGCGCCTCGCGCACGCTTCGCCGCCAGGTGGCCGAGAACGAATACCAGGCGCTTCACGACGCGTTGACTGCGCTGCCCAACCGGACGCTCTTCCGAGACCGGCTTGCCCACGCGCTCGCGATCGGACGGCGTGAGGGCCACGGCGTCGCCGTCCTTCTCGCCGACGTCGATCGCTTCAAGGAGGTCAACGACTCGCTGGGCCACGAGTCGGGCGACGTCCTCCTGCGAGAGCTCTCCCGTCGGCTGCGCGCGGTCGTGCGCGAGAGCGACACGATCGCGCGCCTCGGCGGTGACGAGTTCGGCGTGCTCCTGCCGACGGTGCGGGAGGAGACCGCGCCGCGCGAGGCGGCGGAGCGGATTGTCGCCGCGCTGGAGGAGCCGTTTGAGCTGGACGGGGTTCCCGTTGCGGTCGAGGCCAGCATCGGGATCGCGCTCGCGCCCGAGCACGGGGACGACGTGGACACGCTCGTCCAGCGCGCGGACGTGGCCATGTACGTCGCCAAGGCCGCGCACCGGCCGTTCGCCGTCTACGACGCTGCGCACGACGTGAACAGCGCGAGCCGGCTTCGCGTCGTCGCCGAGCTCCGCCGCGCGATCGACGAGCGTGAGCTGACCCTCTACTACCAGCCGAAGGAGCGCCTGGAGACCGGCGACGTCGTCGGGGTCGAAGCGCTCGTGCGCTGGAACCACCCGGAGCGCGGGCTCCTCCCGCCGTCGGAGTTCGTCCCTCTTGCGCAGCACACGAACCTGATCCGTCCCCTCACCCTCTTCGTGCTGGAGGCGGCGCTCGAGCAGTGCCGTGCCTGGAAGGACGACGGCCTCTCGCTTCGCGTGGCGGTCAACCTGTCCGCGCGGAGCCTCCTCGACGCCGACCTCGCCGTGGACGTCGAGCGCCTTCTGGACAGACTCGACCTCGAGCCTGACGTCCTCGAGCTCGAGATCACGGAGACGATGATCATGGCGGACCCGGCACGCGCGGCCGCGATTCT
>JACVSB010000371.1 GCA_014534155.1 Thermoleophilia bacterium | reverse complement strand
TGGGACCAGAACGTCCTGCGCCTGCGCGAGGGCGCCCGCGTCGGCGCGCAGGCGCTCGCGGGCGAGGCCGAGCGCGTGCTCGGCCCGGCTGGGGTCGCCCACCGGCGGGTCAGCATGGGCCCGGAGACCGGCGAACGCCTCCGACCGGCGTTCGAGAGCCTCGGCTGGAGGGTCGACCGCTACGTTTTCATGGCCGCCGAACGTCCCGTCGCTGCAGGGCGCGCCGGCGAGCGCGTCGTCGAGCTCACGTTCGAGGACGTGTGGGCGTTCCGGCGCCAGCAGGCGGAGGAAGAACGGGGGGCCGGCGACGTCCAGCTCCTCCAGCAGCTGGGCGAGCTCTACCGCCGCTGGGCGAGGGCAGGGCGGCCGCGCCACTTCGGAGTTGTCGCGGACGGGAAGGTCGTGAGCGTGAGCGACCTCTACTCAGACGGGCGAACGGCGCAGATCGAGGACGTCGCCACGCTGCCCGCGTACCGAAACCGCGGCTACGCGACGACGACGGTCCTCTCCGCGCTCGCCGCCGCAACGTGCGAGGGGCACGAGCTCGTCTTCCTCGTGGCGGACGCGGACGACTGGCCGAAGGAGCTCTACAGCGGACTCGGCTTCGAGGAGATCGGTCTCGGCTACGCCTTCCTGCGCGTGGGCTAGGACGCGAGCGCGGAGAGCGCCGCGGAGAGCGACTGGCGGCCGCCGAGCACCGGCGCGAACAGGTCGCCGTGGCGCGCGACCCTGCCGCGGACGACCTCCATCGTGAAGTCGCGTGGATCGAGGTCCTCGCTCACCTCCTCCCAGCGGAGCGGCGCCGAGACCGGCGCGCCGGGGCGCGGCCGGACCGAGTAGACGGAGGCGATCGTCTTCCCCTCCCCGTTCTGGTTCGCGTCCACGAGGACTCCGCGCCGCTTGGCTTTCGACCACTCCGTGGTCACGAGCCCGGGGTGGGCCCGCGCAAGCGCTCCGGCAACGACCTCCGCGAACTCCCGCGTGTCGGCGTAGGTGTGGCGGCGCGCAACCGGGACGAGGACGTGCATGCCCTCGGATCCGCTCGTCTTGGGCACGCTCGCGAGCCCGAGCGCGTCCAGGATCTCCTTGACGAGCAGCGCGACCCGGACGGCCTCCCGGAAGCCGACGTCGGGCGAGGGGTCGAGGTCGAAGAGCACGAAGTCCGGCCGGTCGGGCCTGTCGACCCGCGAGTACCAGCAGTTCATGTCGATGCAGCCCATGTTGACCATCCAGAGGAGCGCCAGCTCGTC
>JACVSB010000302.1 GCA_014534155.1 Thermoleophilia bacterium | reverse complement strand
TCGATCCGCGCGGGCGACGTGTGACGAATAACGGTGACGCGGTCCCAACTCTTTCCGGCAGGGATCGTCAGCAGGAAGACGAAAGGGCGCGAAATGAAAGATCTCGCAGACGACGTCACGACAGTCGAGCCCCAGGGGCGGGACGAGCGCGCGAAGGTGGAGGGCTGGCGGCTCCACGTCCTCATCGAGGCGGGGTACCCCCTGCCACTCGCGGAGCGGATCGCGCAGAGCGGCGCCGACCTGCACGACGCCGTCATGCTCGTGGCCGAGCGCGGGTGCAGGCCCGAGCTCGCGGCCGAGATCCTGCTCTAGCAACGCTCGACTACGCTCCCGAGGTGAAGTCGGAGGCGGCCGCCCGCGGCGAGCGCAAGGTCTACTCCGTCTCCGCCTTCAACCGAGGCGTCGCTTCCTGGCTGCAACGGCTCCCGACCGTCTGGGTGGAGGGGGAGATCACGGAGCTCCGCCGGCAACCGGGCTGGCGGAGCGTCTTCTTTACCCTCAAGGATCCGCGGGACGGCGCGTACGTCGCGGTCTCGATGCCCCGCGGCGGGTTCGACGCGCTCCGGCTCGACCTCGTCGACGGCACCGCCGTCCAGGTGCTCGGCCGTCCCGAGCTCTTCGAGAGCCGCGGCACGTTTCGCCTGCGGGCCCTCTCGCTCGAGCCCGTCGGGCTCGGCTCTCTTCTGGCCGGCCTCGAACGGCTGAGAACGAGGCTCGCGCGCGAGGGCCTCTTCGCCGCCGAGCGTAAGCGGCCGCTGCCCGCGTTTCCCCGCCGGATAGCGCTCCTGACGGGAGCCGACGCGGCAGCGAAGCGGGACTTCCTCACTGCGGTGGCCGCTCGCTTCCCCGCCGCGCGCGTCGTCGTCGCCGAGGCTCCCGTCCAGGGGCCGCACGCGCCCGAGGCGATCGCGAGGACGCTCGCCGCGCTCGCGGAGGAGCCCGAGGTCGACGCCGTCGTCCTGGCACGCGGCGGCGGGAGCTTCGAGGACCTCCTCCCCTTCAGCGACGAGCGGGTCGTCCGCGCGGTGGCGAGCTGCCGAGTGCCGGTCGTCTCCGCGGTCGGCCACGAGCAGGACACCCCGCTTTGCGACCTCGCCGCCGACGCGCGCGCGTCCACCCCGACCGCAGCGGCACGGCTCGTCGTGGCCGACGAGGGCGAGCTGCGCGAGCGGCTGCACCGGCTCGGCCGGACGCTCGCGCGGGAAGCGGAACGGACGCTTGCACAAGCGCGCGAGCGACTCGAGATCGACCGCGGGCGACTGGCTCGTGCGCCAAGCGTTCTCGTCGAGCGTGAGCGCTCGGCGCTTGCCTCTCGTGGCGACCGGCTCTCGCGGGCGCCGTCCACGCTCCTCGCGCGCGAGCGGGGAGCGCTGGACACGCTGGGCGGAAAGCTGCGAGCGCTCTCTCCCGGCGCAACGGTCGCCCGGGGGTACGCGATCGTGCGCGCTGCGAGCGGGATCGTGCGCTCTCCCTCCGACGTGACGCCGGGCGACCGCATCAGCGTCGAGGTGGCGGCGGGAACGATCCCCGCTCGTGTCGAGGAGCGAGCCGAGTGAACGAGCCGACGTTCGAGGACGCACGCGCCGAGCTCGAGCAAATCGTCGCCCGTCTCGAGAGCGGTCAGGTGAGCCTCGAGGACGCGCTCTCCCTTTGCGAGCGCGGGCACGCGCTCCTCCGCCTGTGCACCGAGAGGCTGGATGCAGCCCAGGGAAGGATCGAGGAGCTGGGGCGCGCGGCCGGGCCCGCAGGCGAGTGAACGGGCTCCTCTACGACGCGTGCGCGCGCCTGGCCGATCGGAAGGGCTTGGCCGAGCTCCGTCGCCGAGCGGTCGCCGGCCTCGGAGGCCGTGTGCT
>JACVSB010000364.1 GCA_014534155.1 Thermoleophilia bacterium | reverse complement strand
TCCGGATCGGCGCGCTGGTCCGGCACAAGACGTGCGAGCGTGCGCAGGAGCTGCGGGGCCGCTTCGGCGCGCTCGCGGACGCCGCGCCGCTCATCTCGGACCCGATCGTGCGAAACCTCGGCACGGTTGCCGGCTCGCTCGCGCACGCGGACCCGCAAGGAGACTGGGGCTCGGTCATGCTCGCCTTCCGAGCGCGCGTCGAGGCGAGGAGCGCGGCTGGTACCCGGGAGATCCCGATCGCCGAGTTCTTCGCCGGGCCCTTCACGAGCACCCTGGAGGCGAACGAGATCGTCACGGCGGTTCTCGTCCCGGATCCCGGCCCGCGCGCGGGCGGCACCTACCTGAAGCTGGAACGGAAGGTGGGCGACTTCGCGACCGTCGGCGCGGCCGTGCACGTGGAGCTCGACGACGGGCGCGTGCGCCGCGCGGGGATCGGGCTTACGGGCGTCGGACCGAGGAACCTCTCGGCGCCGGCGGCCGAGGAAGCGCTCGCGGACGCCGTCCCTGACGACGACGCCGTCCGGGGTGCGGCGGAGCTCGCCGCCGAGGCGGCCGAGCCGCGCGACGACGTGCGGGGGAGCGCGGAGTTCAAGCGCAACGTCGTCCGCGTGTACGTCGAGCGCGGTCTCAGGACGGCGGTCGCCGCCGCTCAGGCGCGGGAGGGGGACGCGTGACGCTCGCGAGCTGTCCCAGCTGCGGGCGCGCACTCGGACAGCACGACGTGCGCGGGACGCCTCCCGTCTGCCCGCACTGCGGCGCGCCGCTCACGGTCTCCGCCGACGAGGCCGAGCCGGAGGCACCGGTGGAGCGGGCTCAGGCGGCACCGCCGGGGCGCGAGGAGGGGCGTGAGGAGTTCGCCGGCGAGGAGACCGCCGAAGGGGTCAGGCAGGAGATCCGGGAGAAGGAGGGGTAGATGACGACCGTCGAGGCCCGGCCGACCGTCCCGGTCACCGTCGTCGCGAACGGGACATCACGGTCCGCGGACGTGGAGCCGCGGCGCCTGCTCGTCCACTTCCTGCGCGAGACGCTGGGGCTCACCGGGACGCACGTCGGCTGCGACACGACGAGCTGCGGCGCGTGCACGGTGCTTCTCGATGGAACCCCCGTCAAGTCGTGCACGCTCTTCGCGGTGCAGGCGCACGGCCGTGAGGTGACGACCGTGGAGGGCCTGGCGCAGGGCGGCCGGCTGCACCCGATCCAGGCCGCGTTCAAGGAGGAACACGGGCTCCAGTGCGGCTTCTGCACGCCGGGGATGATGCTCGTCGCCAAGGTGCTTCTCGAGGAGAACCCGGATCCCTCCGAGATGGAGATCCGCTGGGC
>JACVSB010000036.1 GCA_014534155.1 Thermoleophilia bacterium | reverse complement strand
CCCACCTTCCGATCGACCGCGTCCGCGAGGCCGACTCGCGTCAGGAGCTCGTCGCCGCGGCGTCGCCTCTCGGCGCGCGGGAGACCGTGGAGCGCCGTTTGCAGCCGCATGTGCTCACGTCCGGTCAGGACGGGGTCGAGGGCGGCCTCCTGGAGCGCCGCGCCGATCACGGCGCGCACGGCGCGCCCCTCGCGGAGGACGTCGTGCCCGCCGACCCGCGCCCGGCCGGATGTCGGGGGAAGGAGGGTCGTGAGCACGTGCACGGTCGTCGACTTGCCCGCGCCGTTCGGCCCGAGGAACCCGTAGATCTCGCCCTCGGCCACGGCGAGGTCGATTCCATCGACCGCCCGCGGCCCCTTGCGGAAGTCCTTGACGAGCGCTTCGACTTCGATCGCGGGGGCCATCGCGTTACCTTGCCAGCCCCGGAGGAGGCTGCGCGGCCGCGCCACGGTAGACGGCGATCGTCGCGGCGGTGACGCTCTCCCACGCGCAGAGACGCTCCACATGGGCGCGCGCGGCGGCGCCGAGACGCGCGCGGAGCTCGCGGTCACCGAGCAGGCGCTCGAGCGCCTCGCGGAGGGCGGGCACGTCGCGCGGGGGAACGCGGAGCCCCGTTTCCTCGTGGAGGACGAGGTCGAGGAGCCCGCCGACGGCGGTCGCGACGACCGGCCGCGCGTGGGCCATCGCCTCGGCGCAGGAGACGCCGAACCCCTCCCGGCGCGAGGGGCAAACGACGACTGCAGCCTCGTCGTACAGGCGATGGAGCTCGGGCCGCGGAACGAACCCCCGCGTCTGCGGCGCGAGGCGCCGCAGCGGGCCGTCTCCGGTGACGACGAGCGGGAGCCCCGTGGCCGCCTCGGCCAGCTCCTCGATCCCCTTCTCGGCTGCGAGGCGACCCGCGTAGAGGACGAAGGGCGGCTCCGCAGGCTCGGCCAGGCGAGCGGGGAGCTCGACACCGTTCGGGATGACGACCGGCCCGGGGACGCCGAGGCGGCGCGCCTCCTCGGCCAGGGCGGTCGAGACCGCGATTACCCTCCTGGCGCGGCGGAGGAGCGGCCGCGCGAGCGCGGGCGCCCGGCGCGCGAGCGCGACGTCCGTCCCGTGCAGCGTGACCACGTACGGCTTCCCGGCGAGGATCGCCGCGGCGGCGTTCTGGAGCCAGTGGACGTGCACGAGGTCGGCGTCCGCGGCGAGCCGGCGGAGCGCACGCGCCATCGAGGCGACGAGGACGGGCACCGCCCAGGGCCGGGTGCGCGCCTCGCGCACGACGCCGTGGCCCTGCGCGAGCCCAGCGTCGCGGAACGAGTCGGGAGCGACGACCGTCACTGCGACGCCCTCCCCGCGCAGCCGCTCCACGGCGTCGGCCACGAACCGCCCCACGTGCTCCGCCCCGGGGCGCGGGTACGACGTGGTGAGGACGGCGACCTTCACGGTCGCGCCCGTCCTACGTGACGACGAGACGGGGCGGCGCGGGCGCGCCCTCGGCCAGCGTGAGCCGCAGGCCCTCCTCGAGCGAGACCTCCGGCTGCCAGCCCAGAACCTGTCGCGCGCGGGTGATGTCAGGCTGGCGGACCTGGGGGTCGTCGACGGGGAGCGCCTCGAAGACGACCTCGCTCTCGGAGCCGGTCACGCGGATCACGCACTCGGCGAGCTCCACGAGGGTCATCTCGGCCGGGTTTCCCAGGTTGACCGGCAGGTGCTCGCAGCTCCCGGCGAGCGCGAAGAGGCCCCGGATCAGGTCGTCGACATAGCAGAAGCTGCGCGTCTGCGAGCCGTCGCCGAAGACGGTCACGGGCTTGCCTTCCAGGGCCTGGCGGAGGAAGGTCGGGATCGCGCGCCCGTCGTGCGGGCGCATCCGCGGGCCGTACGTGTTGAAGATGCGCGCGATCGACGTGTCGACCCCCTGCTGGCGGTGGTAGGCCATCGTCAGGGCTTCGGCGTAACGCTTGGCCTCGTCGTACACGCCGCGCGGGCCGATCGGGTTGACGTGCCCCCAGTACGTCTCGGGCTGCGGATGCACCTGGGGGTCGCCGTACACCTCGCTCGTCGAGGCGAGGAGGAAGCGGGCGCGCTTCAGCTTCGCGAGGCCGAGCATGTGGTGCGTCCCATAGGAGCCGACCTTCAGCGTGTGAAGCGGAAGGCGCAGGTAGTCGATCGGGCTCGCGGGGCTCGCGAGGTGGAAGACGAAGTCGACGGGCTCCTCGACGAACAGGGGCTTCGTCAGATCGTGCTGGAGGAAGACGAAGTCGCTCCCGTTGCGGATGTGCTCGACGTTCTGGAGCGAGCCAGTGTCCAGGTTGTCGACGCAGACGACGCGATGACCCTGAGCGAGGAGGTGATCGCAGAGGTGGGAGCCGAGAAAGCCGGCGCCACCCGTGACGATCGACGTGGGCACCGTCCCATGATAGGGCGAACCCTCGAGATGTCCATCCCCCGTTCGAGTGGCGCTACGCGGGCGAGCGCGCCGGCCGCCGCGCGAGGAGCGGGTCCCAGAGGAGGGCGAGCGCCGTGCCGACGAGGAGCCCGATGAGGGCTCCGATCGCGATCGCGCTCGTGGGGCTCGGGCCCGGGACGCGACGCGCGCGCGGCTCGTCCAGCTGTGCGCTCTTCTCACTCGTCTCGGCGAGCGTGACGAGCTGCCGCGTGTCCGACCGCTCCTGGACGAGCTGCCCCCGGCGCTGCTCGGCGAAGCCGATGAGGTTGAGGACGCTGAGGCGCTCGACGCCCGAGAGCCCCGGGCGAGAGGCGGCCCGCTGGAGCGCGTCCAGTCGGCGGCCGAGGGCCTGCAGCTCGCGGTTCTGCGACGCGAGCAGCTCACGGAGCGAGCGGATCTTGACGTCGACGTACCCCGAGATCTCCCTGATCACCCTCGCGGCCAGGAGGTCCGCGGCCCTGGCCGTGGCGCGCGGCCACGGCCCGCGCACCGAGATCTCGACGAGCGGGTTCTGCCCCTGCCGAACCGACTGGGCGGGAGCCTGGACGGTGCGCGTCGAGATCCCCTCGCGCAGCGCGGCAACACGAACGCCTACGCGTCTCGCGACGTCCGCCACCACCTCGTCGCTCTGCACGATCTCGTTGACCGTCGCGGGGTTCGTCCCGAGGCTCGCGATCTGCGAGCCGCCCGTGGGCGAGAGCGGCTGGCCCAGGTACAGCGTCGTGCGGGCCTCGTAGAGCTTGTCGCCGCCGAGCGAGCTCACGTAGCCGAGGAACGCCGCCAGCGCGACCGCGGCGGCGACGAGCCACCAGCGGCGTGCAACGGTGCGCGCCAGCACCCCGAAGTCGAGCTCGCCTTCGGGGTCGGGCTCGGGAAGGCGTTCGACGGCCGGATGGGCACGCTCGTGCTCCGTCCTCACGCGCGCCGACTGTACCAGGGGCCGACGCGCCACCGTCACTGCTTGTGCGTCGTCTCTATTGACAACGTCCTCCGGGATGCCTACACTCGCGATCGTTCTCACGTTGGGCAACGGAAGGAAGCTGTGAGACGAGCGACCCTGCTGCTTTTGATCCTGCTCCTGACCCCCATCGGCGCAGCGCCCGCGCGGGGATGGAGCTGGCCCGCCGACGGGCCCGTCCTGCGACCCTTCGTCTTCGGCCCCGATCCGTACGCGGCGTCCCTCCACCGCGGGATCGACGTGGCCGGCGTCCCCGGCTCACCCGTCCGGGCCCCCGCCGCCGGCTCCGTGTCCTTTGCCGGAAGCGTGCCCGGCGGCGGTCGAACCGTCACGATCCGCACCGCGGACGGCTACGCGGTCACGCTCGTCCACCTCGGCTCGCTCCTCGTTCGACGCGGTGCGGCGGTGCCCGAGGGCGCGGCCGTGGCGACGCTCGGCGAGAGCGGCGTGGCCGAGCACGCGGTTCCTTCCGTCCACCTCGGCGTCCGCATAGCGGCCGAGCCCGAGGGGTACGTCGACCCGCTCGCGTTCCTCCCCGCTCGCGCGGTGCCCGTCTTCCCGGCGCCGACCCACGCTGGGCCCGTCCCCGGCCCCGGCGCGCCGCCCGCCGGGACGGCCGCGCCGCCGGCCGCGCCACCCAGGGCGCAGCCTGCGGCCACAGCAGTTGCGACAGCCTCGCCGGCTCACCCGCAGCCGGCTCACGCCCCGCCGAGGACGGCGGAGGGCCATCGTGCGGCCCTCGGGGGTGCCGCGGCGGAAGGAACGGCGAGGGGACGCCCGGGACGAGCCGCGCCGAGCCGCCCAGCGGCGCGGGCGAAACAAGCGGACGCGGCTGCGGGCGGGGTGCGCGCCCTCCCGACGGGCGAGCCAGGCGCGCGCCGCCGGCGCGACGACGCCGACGAGAGGGAAGCGGTCCGCGTGGCCGCGCTCGCCGCGCGGGCCGAGCGACCGGGCCTGACGGCGAACGGCTCTCGATTCGCGGGCTCGGCGAGCGCCCCCGCGCATGAGCTAAGCCGTCCTGCGCGGGCAGCGGAGGGCAAGCCAGGGAGCGGCCCGAGGATGTTCGCCGCCGCCGCCGCCGGAGTCCTCGTCTTCGCCGCCGCCGGCGCGGTGGCGCGACGCCGGCCGCGACGGACGCCGAGCGGCCGCGCGCTACCGTCGCCGTCCGCGCACGCAGAGGCGATAGCGAAGGGTGGGGAAGCGGCCTCCGCCGGCGCGCTCAAGGGCACGCAGGCCGGGCCAGAAGCTGGGACGCCACTCGTCGCGGTCGACGAGGAAGCCGGCGGCGGCGAGCGCACGGGCGAGCGCGCCGGCGCTGCGGAGCGCTACGTGCGTCTCGTTCCGGGCGAGGACGAGGTCTCGTCCCTTCAGCCGCTCGACGGGATGGAGCGGGTTCGGCGTGTAGATCGAGAGCGTGCCGCCCAGCCGCAGCACCCGATGCACCTCGGCGAGCATGGCGACGAACGGGGCGTCCTCCAGGTGCTCGACGAGGTCCGCAGCGACGGCCTTGTCGAACGAGCAGTCGGCGAAGGGAAGATCGGCGACGTCGGCGCACGTGAACTCGAGGGCCGGGAAGAGCGCGCGGGCGGTCTCGATCGCACGCAGCTCGGAATCGACTCCCACGACGCGGCAGCCGAACGTGGAGAGGAAGTGGGAGACCGCCCCGCCCGCAGAGCCGAGGTCGAGCACGTGCTCTCCGGCGCGCGGCTCGACGAGATCCCGCACCGCTGCCAGGCGAAGCTGCGTCCACGGCGTCTGCTCCACGTACGCCGACGCCATCCTCGCCATGAACGCATCGTCGTAGCTCGAGGGAGCGCGGCCGAGCACGCCGAGCCTCATCGGGGGGTGATGCGAAAGAGCGCGTAGCGCCCGTCCGCGTACACGGGGACGAGCGCCCTCGTGACCGCGCGGGGGTAGGAACGCCGCTTGTCCACGAGGAGGTAGTCCGCGTGGTTGCGGCGCAGCAGCTTGCGCCGCGCGGCGGTGCCGGGCCGCGAGCCGCCCGCGAAGAAGCGGAGGACGTCGCGCTGGCGCTCGTAGGGGCGGTTCGCCGCGGTGTCCGCGGCGTTCGGCGGAGGCGTGGCGGCGACGTACACCGGCGCGAACGCCGCGACGCGGTAGGAGGTGTCGACCGGCGCGAAGACGACGCTCTCCTGCGGAAGCCGGCGGAGCGCGCGCGTGAGCCCGGGCGAGAGGGCGTACTCGTCCCTGCCCCCCACTCGCTGGAGGTCGACGATCCCGGCGACGACGATCGGGGTCACAAAGGCGAGCGCGGCGGCAGCGCCCCACGCGCACGCGCGAACGGGGAGGAGGATCGGACGGCGGCGGAGGACTGCGAGCGCGAGGCCGATGCTCCCGCCCGCAACCGCGACCCAGAGCGGCCACACCGGGCCGCCGCGCTCGACCACGTGTGACGTCTCGGCCGGGTAGAGCCGTGCGAGGGCCACGCCGGCGGCGAGAGCCCCGGCGGCGCCTGCCACGTGCGCGCGCCTGCCGAGGCCGGCGTGGCCGAGGACGAGGGCGGCGCCCGCTACGGCGACGGGGATCGGCAGGAACTGGGCGAGGCGGCGGGACTGCGAGATCGAGACGAGGTCGGAGAAGGGCATGAACATGTCGGGGACGAGGAGGATCGCGAGGAGTGCAAGGGTCGCGCCCGCCGCGTACGCTCCCCAGGGCGTCGTTGCGGCGAGCGCGAGGAGCGGCACGACCGCGAGGCCCGCGACGACGACGGGGCCGCCACGTGTGACTGCCTCCGGAGCCGCGCGATACCCGCCCTCCACGTGTTCGAGCTGGTTTCCGTAGTGCGCGAGCGCACGTGCTTCCTCGCGCTTCGAAGGGGTGTGCGACGCGGTGCTCGTCACGACGGGCAGGAGCCACAGGAAGAAGAGAACGGCGGGAAGGAGGAGGGCCGCGGCCGGCGCGGCGAGCGAGCGCGCCACCGCGACGCGCTCGCGCGCCGCCGCGATCGAGACGACGGCAAAGGCCGCGAGCGCGATCGCGAGGAAGACCAGGTACGTGGGATGGACGGCGGCCACGGCGAGCGCCGCGCAGGCGAGCGCAAGGAGAAGCGGCCGCCTCGGCTCTCGCAGGTAGGCAAAGACGAGCGCGAGGACGGCGGGCACGAGCAGCACGCGGGTGGCCGAGGCAGGCAGGGCCAGGCCGCCGAAGGAGCCGACGGCGCCGCGGGAGAAGGCGAGCTGCGCGACCTGCGCAGCGGCAAGTGCGACGCCGCCGGCCCAGGAGCGAAAGATCGCGGCGCCCGCCGCGTAGGCGACCACGAACGCGAGCGGCGAGAGGACGCTCGCCACATGCAGGAAGACGAGCGCGACGTCGACGCCCGCTAGGCGCGCGATCAGCGCCATGACCCCGTGCCAGAGGGGAAACGCGTAGCCGGGGTGAAGGCCTCCGTCCTTGTACTCGTTGGCGACGCCGACCGACGTGAGAACGTGCGCCTCCGCGAGCTTGCGCGCGCGCGCGAGGTGAAAGAGCGCGTCCCCGGTCTTGATCGCGTCGGTCGCCCACCAGAGGAGCGCGCCGAAGGCGACGCCGGCGAGAGCGACCGCGAAGAAGGCCAGCCGCTCGTCGCGCCCCGCGCGGGAGGGCTCGGCTCGCGCGCGGAACGGGAGGAAGAGCGCGACGAGCGCCGCGGCCGCGAGCACGCCAACCGCGACCCCGAGCGTACGGTCGAGCGCGAACGTAACGGCGTAGGCGACGAAGACGAGCCCTAGGCTGAGGGCGAGCGAGGCCGTCAGCGCGAGCGCCGGATCGCGAGGCCAGCCGAGGAGGCGAAGGACGAGCGCGCCCGGGAGGACGAGGACGCAGAGGGAAGCGGCGGCCAGGCGCAGGGCGAGGCCCGCTCCGTCGTCCGGGAGGAGGCGGGCGACGACGAGCGCGCCGGGCGCGGCCAGGGCAAGCGGGGCGACGAGCGGCAAGCCGCGCAGGCGGCTGGCCGAGAGCGCGGCCGTTACGGAAGCCAGCGCGTGGCCTCCTCCGCCAGCTCCCCGGCGGAAAGGCAAACGCCACCCCGCTCCTGCACGCCCTCGATGAGGCGGAAGTAGAGCTCGCCCCAGCCGGGGAACGAGCGCGCGTCGAACCAGGCGTTGTGCCAGAGGATCGCGAACCCGCCTCCGCGCTCGGCGGCCGCGTCGAGGAGGGGTGCAAGGCGCCGCTCGGCCTCCGCCGCCGAGAGACCGAGGTAGCGTCGCTCCCCGAGCGTGACGTCCATGACCGCCAGAGGGATCTCGACGAGCTCGGACGGGCGGTCGTGCGTCCAGTCCCAGGGCCGGAAGGGCTGCGCGAGTCCTGCGCGGAACCCGGGGGCGTCCGCGAAGCCGAGCGACGCGTCGTAGCGGAACCCGAGGCGGGCGAGGGGGGCCAGGTTTCGGTCGGGGAAGACGCGCAGGTAGTGGTAGCGCTGCCCGGCGACGGGCCCGACGAGCTCCTCCAGGCGCGCCTTCTCCCTCGCGAGGCGGTCCAGGTCGTCGGCGGCCGTGAAGCTCCCGTGCAGTCCGACCTCGGCTCCGCCTGCGCGGATGGTGGCCGCGAGCCGCGGCCGGAGCCGCTCGTAGGAAGCGGGAGCGGGGCCGTCGGCACGATGGCCGTGCGCGGCAAGGAGGAAGAACGTCGACCGCGCGCCGCGCTCGCGCTCCTCGCTCGTCACCCGCTCGAATGTCCACCAGGGATCCGTGCGGCGCACGACGTGGACGGGAACCGTCGCGAGGGCCCTCGCCTCGGAGACGGCAACCCGCGCCTCCCGGCGAGCGAGGGCGCCCTTGATCCGCGCCGCTCCTCCGCGAAGGCCGACCCGTGTCCAGCGGCGAGGAACGTCGACGTCGTGCGTGAGGGCGACGGCGAAGGGGGCGCCGCGCCAGCGCGGAGGCGCCGCACCGAGCTCGCGCCGGAGGAGCTCCAGGGGAGGGTCGAGGGGATCCACGCACGAGGCGGCCGCGGAGAAGCGACCGTGGCGGTCGCGCGCGCTCCCCGCGCCGCGCTCCTCGAGGCGCGCGAGGTGGAAGAACGCCTCGGCAACTGCGTCCGTCCGCGGCCGCTCGCCGCGCTCGAGCGCCTGCCAGGCGCGCGGCTCGTACGGCACGTCGTCGCCGAAGCTCGCGTTCCGGGCCCCGAGGGTGTCGAGAATCCAACGGGCCCGGCGCTCGACCGAGTCGGGGATCAGCGGAGGAGCCTTCGGATGACGCGGGCGGCGTGGACGATCGCCGGGCCGGGGTCGCGCGCGGCGAAGACGGCGTCGACGTAGGGCGGCCTGGGAAAGGCGGGGCGCGTGCGCCCGAGCAGCGTGATCGCCGATCGCTTGCGCGCCCCGTTCTGGCTCCGGGCGGGGAGGCGCGCGCCGAGCAGGCCCCAGTAGGCGACACGCGGCAGGTCGACGCCGCAGGCCGCCGCAAGCCCGTGCCACTGCCAGAGGCGCGCGTTCACCTCGATCAGCTTGAACCGGCCGTCCCGCGGATCCCGCTTGAACTCGACCTGGGAGATCCCCTTGAAGCGCAGGCCGCGGAGGAGCGCAAGCCCCTGCTCGACCACTTCGTCGACCCACACGGCCTCGGCAACTCGCGCCGCGCCCACGCCGTGCGGGCTCTGCCGGAGCGTCCGGCCGCTGAAGATGGCGACGGCCTCGCCGTCGGGCTCGACGTAGCTTCCCAGCGTGTAGAGGTCGGCGTCGCCGCCCGGCACCCACTCCTGCACGAGCGGCCCGTAGGGGCGCGCGCGCTCGAAGGCCTCGTCGAGCTCCGCACGCGACGAGCAGCGAAACGACTGGCGCCGGAAGGCGCGCTTGAAACCGACAGGATCTGAGGGCTTGACGAGAGCGGGGAAGCCGAGCTCGTCCGTGGGCGCCTCGACCGTCCGCGGCACGGGCACGCCGAGCTCACCCGCCCGCTCGAGCTGGTAGCGCTTGCTCAGGATCGGCTCCAGGACCTCCCAGCGTGGGAACGGGAAAAGGAACCGCCCCTCGAGGCGCTCGCCCGCGCGCCCGATCGCGACCAGGTGCTCGTCGTGCGTCGGGAAGATAGGAGCCGGCCGGCCGAAGGCCTCCGCGAGCGCGGCCAGGAGCTCCGCGTAGCCCTCGCGGTCCGCGACCGGATCCGGGGAGAGAATGGGGAACGCGTCCCGAGAGCGGAACCCGAGCGCGCTTCGGCGGTGATCGAGCGCGACGACCGGCGCGCCGGCGCGGGCGAGCGAGCGGAGGGCGGCGAGACCGCCGACCCAGCCCACGTCGGCGACGACGGCTGGCGGCATGGGCCGACGGCGGACGTAGCTCGCGACGGCATCCACGGCGGGATTGTAGGAACGCCGAGCCAGCCTCCCGGCCCCGTCTCGCCTGCCGCAGGCGAGGCGCGCGGGCCTCTCTACCCTGTGCGCGCCGTCATGCGCGCGGGGCGGACGCTTCGCCAGAGGAGGACGACGCCGCCGGGGATGGACGTCGCGACGGTGACCGCATAGAAGAGAAACCCGGTGGCGAAGGCCGCGTCCGCGCCGACGCCGAAGCGGCCGAGGAAGGCGACGAAGAAGGCCTCGCGCACGCCGAGCCCATTGATCGTGAAGGGGACGAGGAGGACGAGGAAGAGGATCGGCCCGAGGATCACGTAGACGAGCGGGGAGAGGTCGAGTCCCACCGCCTCGCCGCAGAGCCAGATCGCGAGCATGCGCGCGAGTTGCGCGACGAGCGTGAGCGCGAGCGCCGCCGCGAGCGCCCCGCGCTCCTCCCGGTAACCGTGCAGCGCCGCGTGCACGCGCTCCAGGGGCCGTGCGAGCCGCAGGCGCGCATCGGGCGGGAAGAGCCGCTCCTCGAACACCCTCCGCGTGCGCCGCGAGAACATGAGGAAGGCGAGGACAGCCACCGAGGCGATACCCGCGAGCTCGATCCAGACGAGGAGCGCGACGTCGTCGTAGCGCCCGGCGGCAACGGCGAGCCCGGCGGCGACGAGGACGAGCGTCCCCGCAGCGCCGATCACGCGCTCGATCAGGACGGCGCCTGCGGCCTCCGCACGCGCGGCCGGACGGCGCCGGGCGTGCTCGAGGATCCGGACGGCGTCGCCGCCCATCGCCGTGGGCAGGACCTGCCCTGCCGCGTAGCCGACGAAGTAGAGGCGCGTAAGCCACCCGAGCGGCTCCTCGATCCCCTTCGAGGCAAGGAGGAGCTGCCACCTCCACGCCATCAACCACGTGGTGGCGAGGAAGATGGCGAGCGCGCCCACGAGGTAGCCGGGGTGGCTCGAGCCCACGAGGTCCGCGGTTCGCGCCAGGTCAATCTGAACGAGCAGGAACGCGAGGAGCCCGCCGCTGACCGCAACCTGGAGCACGATGCGCGCCGCGCGGCGCAGCTCGGAGCGCCGCGAGGCGTCGTCCCGGCCCGCCTCGGCGCCAGGCCGGCGCGCCTCGCTTTGCTCCATGTGCACGAGGCTAGCAGCGGCTCCGGCGCCGGTTTAGAGT
>JACVSB010000134.1 GCA_014534155.1 Thermoleophilia bacterium | reverse complement strand
CGAAGTGCGGGACGAGCCAGACCGCGTCCACGGAATAGCGGTGGAAGCCGCCCCCGACCTGGTCGTACATCCCTCCTGCAGCCATGCGGTCGAGCGTCAGCCGCGCCATCGCGAGCGCGTCGTCCGCTGCCCCGCGGACGTGGAGGCGAAGGAGGAGCTCCAGGGTCGAGGCCGGGGGGAACTTCGGGGCGCCTCCGAAGCCTCCGTTGACGTGGTCGAACTGGCTGCGCAGGGTGGCGAGGGCGCCGGAGAGGAGCCCCGTTGTCAGCGGCTCGGCGGAAGGAGGCTGCTCGCTGGCCTTGCGAAGCGCGTCCGTCAGGGCCGCCGCCTGGCGGTCGAGCTCGCCGCGCCGCGTCCGGTAGACCTCCGCGATCGAGGTGAGGACCTGACGAAAGCTGGGCATGCCGAATCTCGGTTCGGGCGGGAAGTACGTCCCGCCCCAGAACGGGCGGCCGTCCGGCGTCAGGAAGACCGTCATGGGCCAGCCCCCGTGCTGCGTCAGGGCGACGACCGCCTCCATGTAGAGGCCGTCCACGTCCGGACGCTCCTCGCGGTCGACCTTCACGGAGACGAAGTGCTCGTTCATGAGCCGGGCCGTCTCCTCGTCCTCGAACGATTCGTGCTCCATCACGTGGCACCAGTGGCACGCGGCGTAGCCGACGGAGAGGAGGATCGGCTTGTCCTCGGCGCGGGCGCGGGCGAACGCCTCGTCGCCCCAGGGGTACCAGTCGACCGGGTTGTCGGCGTGCTGGATCAGGTAGGGGCTGGTCTCCTGCGCGAGCCGGTTCACGCTCCCACCATACGCGCGGGCGGAGCGGTAGGGGGACGGGCTACCCGTGCGCGTGCCCGCCGCCGAGCATGATCCCGGCCGCGACGCAGACGGCGAGGACGGCGAAGGCGGAGGCCGGCTCGACCACCTCGCCGCGGTCCCGCCGGAGGAGGAGGGCCGCCGCGAGCCCGACAGCTTCGACGGCCTTCGAGAGGCCCGCGGCGAAGTCGAACGGCTCGTGCTTGAAGAGCGCGTACGCCGTGAGGAGCGCGGCGAACAGGAGGGCGGCGCCGAGCGGAGCCGGGCTCTCGGGACGCAGGGCGACCGCGAGCCCTGCCAGCGCGAGGACGAGCGCGGCCGAGAGGAACGCCGCCGCGTATGCGGGAAGCGACGTCGCATGGGTCGCGAAGAGCGCCAGGTGGACGCCCGCGCTCACACCGCACGCGGCGACGACGGTCGTCCTCGCGGTCACGGCCGGCTTCTCTCCGCGGCGCGCGGATGCGTAAACCTTGAGGGCGCCCACGCGGCGCGCGCGCTCGCGCGCCCTAGGCGGGCGAGGGGACGCCCGCGCCGGTCAGCTCGGCCACGGTCGTCACCTTCGCCGCGTACGCCATCTTCAGGTACTCGAGCGCCTCGTCCTCGTCGACCCCCTCGAAGGCGCAGACGGCGTCGCCGGGAACGGTGACCTCGAAGCCGGCCTTGAGGGCGCCGTACGACGAGTGGCGAACGCAGATGTGCGTGTGCTGCCCGGCGATCACGACCTCTTGGACGCCGCGCTCGCGCAGCTGCTCGGCCAGCCCCGTCTCATCGAAGGCGCCGTAGTGACGCTTGGGCGAGACGAGCTCGCCCTCACGGGGCGCGAGCTCGTCGATCACCTCGGCGCCCGGGGAGCCCTCCATTGCGTGCTCCCCCCAGACCTTGAGCTCGGGGTCGCCCGGCCGGTGCGCGTCGTTCGAGAAGACCACGGCCCAGCCCTCCTCGCGCGCGTGCGCGAGCAGGCGGCGGAGCGGCTCGACGATCGCGACGGCGCGCGGGTTCGCGAGCGATCCGTCGACGAAGTCTTTCAGCATGTCCACGATGACGAGGGCCTTCACCTTGTCCTCCTCGGGGTTTGCGCCTATAAATCGAAAACTCGTGGGGAAGTCTAGCACAGGAGACCGTCCGGGCCACGAGGCGCTCGCGGTCGTCCTCCAGGTGCGCGACGAGGTGCTGAAGGTGCTCCTCTGGCAGCGGGCCCGCGCGCCGTTCGCGGGTTCCTGGGCGCTCCCAGGCGGGGTCCTCGAGCCGGGGGAGACGCTCGAGCAGTCGATCCGCCGCCACCTGGCGGCGAAGGTCGACGTCCGCGAGCTGGCGCATCTGGAACAGCTCGAGACGCGAAGCGACCCTGCTCGCCATCCCGAGGACTGGGTCGTCGCGACCGCGTACCTCGGTCTCGTCCCCGCCGACCTCGACCCGGTGCTGCCGGGAGACACCGCGTGGCACGCAGTCGACGAGCTTCCGGAGCCCGCCTTCGACCACCGCGAGCTCGCCCTCGCCGGGCGCGAGCGCCTCCGCGCGAAGCTCTCCTACACGAACGCAGGCTTCGCCCTCGCGCCGCGCGAGTTCACGATCTCCGAGCTTCGCGCGCTCTACGGCGCCGCGCTCGGCCACGAGGTCTCGGCGACGAATCTCCAGCGCGTCCTCCTCCGCCGTCGGCTCCTCGAGCCCACGGGCGAGCAGCGCGCGTCGGGCAGGACGGGCGGCCGGCCGGCGACCGTCTTCCGCTTCCGTCGGCGGGCGCTGGAGGTCACGGATCCGTTCGCCGTCCTGCGCCCACCCGGGGCCAGATGAACGGAGGCGGCCGCGTATACACTCGCCGCGTGCTCTGGTTCGTCCTCTGGTTCATGGTGATCCTGAAGATCCCCATCCTCTACCTCGCCTGGGTGATCTGGTGGGCGGTGAAGGATCCACCGGAGGCCGATACCGGCGCCGCCGGCGAGGAGCTCGGCGAGAACGGCGGTCCGGGATGGCGGCCCCACCGGCCGCGGCCGCGACTCGGCCGGCGCCGCGGCCCGCACGGGATCCCCGTACGCGGCGCACGGGCCACGACGCTCGCCCGGGCCCGCGGCGAGCGCTAGCGCATGCCCGCGAACGGGTCGCCGGGTGGCCGCATCTCCACCGCGGACACCGTGGCAGGGTTTCTCGCGGCGTTCGCGCTCCTCGGCGGCCTCCTCGGCCTCGTCTGGTATCCGGGGCGCGTCGGCACGGCAGCGCTGCTCGTCGCGCTGATCGCGGCCGGCCTGGCCACCGCGCAGCGGCGGCTTGCGGCGGGAGCGCTCGCCTTCGCGACCGTGTGCTGGCTCGCAGGCATGGTGATCGCCGTGGTTTCCGATCGCCCCGTCTTCTAGTCGCTCGTCTCTCCGGCTCGCGCGATATGGATGCCGCGGCCGATCCCCCTAAAGGGGCATAGCGGAAGCGTCGATACGAGGAGGGCGATGCTGCGGTTTGCGTCCTGGATCGAGAGCCACGTCGCGAGCTTCAAGTTCCGGCTTGCAGCGTTCTTCGTGCTCCTCGCAATGCTGCCGCTCCTGACAGCCGTGTGGGCGTTCAGCGAAGTGGCGACGAGCGGGGAGACCCGGCGCGCGGACGCGCGCCTGCACCGCGCGCTTCACAACGCGGCGGTGGAGTTCGGGCGCCTGGTGGAGGACGCCGAGGCGAACGCTGCCTCGCTCGCGCACGCGAAAGCCTTTCGGGTCGCCGCGGCCGAGAGCAATCGTGCGGCCCTGGCGCGCCTCTACCGCGACCGCGAGGTCGGGCGCGCGGCGTTCTACCTCGACGGGCAGGTCGCGGCCGGAAGCAGGCCTCCGGCGCTCGGCATCCGCCGTGTGGCGGAGGTCGCCGACGAACGCGGGCGCTGGCTCGGGTACGTCGTCGTCTGGGTCCCTCTCGACGGCGACCTCGTCGCGCGACTTGCCCGGCACGGGGGACTCGCCCCCTCGGACAGCTTCGCGCTCCTGAGCGGTCGTCGCACGGTGGTCGGGCCGAACGAGCTCGCGTCCGTGGCCGTCCCGTATGCCGAGCCCCGCGACCTCGAGCTCGCCGGCGGGACGTACCGGGCGCTTGCGACGACGCTCGTCGACGGGCACCCCGACGCCCAGCTCGTCGCGTTGACGCCGAGGAGCACGATCGAGGCGCAAGCCGCGGATCTCCGGCGGCGCGTGCTCCTGCTCACGGCGATCGCGCTCTGCCTCGCGGCCGCGCTCGCGCACCTCCTCGGTCGCACGATCGTCCGCTCGCTGAAGGAGCTCGCGGGCGCCGCCGACGAGGTCGCGCGCGGCAACTTCTCGTCGCGGGTTCCGGTTCGCGGGCGGGACGAGTTCGCGAGCCTGGGGCGCGCCTTCAACGACATGGCGGCGAATCTGGAGGCGCACGTCGAGGAGCTCGCTTGGGAGCGCGGGCGGGCGCGAGACGCGGTCGCCCGCTTTGGCGACGCGCTCGCCGCAACGCATAACCCGCTCCTGCTCGTCCCGGTGATCCTCGAGAGCATGGTCGAGGCCACGGGCGCGGCCGGCGGCCGTCTGCTCGTCGACGGCTCCGAGATCGCGAGCGCCGGGGAGCCGGGCCGCGACGGCGAGCGCCTGGAGATCACGCTCTCGGCAGGTGACTCGGAGGCGCTTCTCCTCCTGACGCCCCGGCGGACGGGCTTCTCCGACGAGGCACGTGAGCTTGCCTACTGGCTCGCCTCACAGGCCAGGACGGCGCTCGAGAACGCCACGCTCCACAAGCGGCTCGAGCAGGCGGCCGTCACCGACACGCTGACGGGCCTTCCCAACCGGCGGCGGTTCGAGGAGTCGCTCGACGCGGAACTCACGCGCGTGGAACGCTTCGGCGGCACCCTGGCTCTGCTCGTCGCCGACCTGGACGACTTCAAGCAGGTCAACGACCGCTACGGCCACCCGGCGGGAGACGACGTCCTGCGGAGCTTCGCCGACGCGCTTCGGGAGAACCTCCGCGAGGTCGACACGCCGGCGCGCTACGGCGGCGAGGAGTTCACGGTGCTCCTGCCCGAGACCGACCTGGAGGCGGCGCAGCAGGTCGCCGAGAGGATCCGCGTGGCCATGGAGAGCCGGCGCGCCGCGGACGTCGCCGGCGGCTTGACGGTAACGGCGAGCTTCGGCGTCGCCGCGTTCCCCGAGTCGCCCACCGAGGCCGCGCTCTTCGCCGCTGCCGACGAGGCGCTCTACCGGGCGAAGGCGGATGGGAAGAACCGGGTCGCGGTCGCAGGCGAGGGCGTGCCCGGCGAGCGCGCGTTCGTCCGAGGCGACGCGTAACGTCGGACGCGTCGCCTCGCCCACCCGCCTCCTGCAAAGTCGTTTACAATCGCCGACTTTGCCGGAGACAACCGCAAAACCCCGAGACGGAGGTGCGATGGAGACGACGTTCGCCCGAGTGATCGAGGATCACCTGGAGCTGAAGAGACGGAACGCCGGTCTCGACGGTGAGATGCCCCTCTCCCGCTACAGCATCGAGGATCCGTTCGAGAACCACCCGCTGTTCAAGACCGAGGAGCAGGCCCGGATCGAGGACACGCTCGACGGGACGGAGCCGGATCTGAATACCGACACCGTGCTCACCTGGCCTCAGGCTCACGACCCCGGCGAGGCCGT
>JACVSB010000100.1 GCA_014534155.1 Thermoleophilia bacterium | reverse complement strand
CCGAAGCGGCCCAGTGGCGCAGGCGAAGCCGCTCGAGGCGGAACGCGCGGGAGACGAGCGCGACGAAGATGGGAAGCGTCCCGAAGACGAGGGCGACCGTCGCCGCGTTCGTGAGGCGGACGGAGTACGTGAACGAGACCTGGTTCAGGTAGATTCCGAGAGCCGCGGCGAGCGCGAGGAGCCAGACGTCCTCGCGCGCGACTCGGAGCGTTCCCTCCCGCCGCACGGTCACGCCGGAGAAGAGGAGGGCTCCGAGGGCGAAGCGAACGGACGAGTAGGCCAGCGGGTTCCACCCGTGCGTGAGGGCGTACTTGACGACCGTGAAGTTGAAGCTCCAGCAGACGATCGTCGTGAGCAGGAGGACGTCGGCTGGGATCCGGTGGCGCACGCGGGCGACGATACGCGGCGAGAAGCGCGTAGAGTCACCGCATGGCGGAGCCGACGATCGACGACATCGACTTCCTGGTCGGCCCAGCGACCCCGCACTTCGCCTACCAGATTCGCGCGCGCGTCCGCGCGCTCGTCCGCGACCTGCCCGACGACCATCCCGTCCACCGGTATGCCGACGAGAAGGTCGTGCTCCTCGAGCGGCTCGCCCGCGCCTCCTCGAAGGCGGAGGAAGGCCCGCTGGAGCCGGCCTCGCGGCTCGGGTGGACGGAGCTTCCGAGCCACGCGGCCGTCTCGGCCGGGGAGAGCGCAGCCGGCTCGCCGCCGCCGGCGTGACGTTCGCCGGCAAGTCCGTTCTCGTCACCGGTGGCACGCGGGGCATCGGCCGGGTGATCGCGCTTCGCTTCGCGCAGCTCGGAGCGGCGCGCGTCGCGGTTAGCTACCTGCGCAACGACCGCGCCGCCGCCGAGACGGCCGAAGAGATCCGTCGCCACGGCGCCGAGGCGGCCACGCTCCGGGGCAACCTCGGCGACCCGGACAAGGCCCGCGCCGTCGTGGAAGAGGTAGGCGCGCTCGACGTCCTCGTCTCGAACGCCGCCACCGGCGTCATCCGCCCCCTCCTGGAGCTGACCGAACGGCACTGGGACTGGACGCTGAACGCGAACGCGCGCGCGCTCCTCTCCCTCGCGCGTCATGCCGTCGCCGGGATGTCCCCGGGCGCCTCGATCGTCGCCATCTCGTCCCTCGGCGGGGAGCGCGTCCTCTCGAACTACGCGCTCGTCGGCACCTCGAAGGCAGCGCTCGAGGCTCTCGTCCGCTACCTCGCGGTCGAGCTGGCTCCGCGCGGGATCCGCGTCAACGCCGTCTCGGCCGGCCTCGTCGAGACCGGGGCGCTGGAGTACTTCCCGAACCGCGAGCAGATGCTCGCCGACCATCGCGCCCGCACGCCGGCGGGCCGGCTGGTCGAGCCGCGCGACGTCGCCGAGGTGACGGCGTTTCTCGCCTCGCCCGAGGCCGACATGATCCGCGGCCAGGCGGTCGTCGTCGACGGCGGCTACTCGCTGCTCGCATGACGGACGAACGGTTCGCCCACGACGGCTTCTTCGTCGATCAGCTCGTCCGGCCCGTCGCGAACCTCTACCGCATCTCGACGCTGGCTCCCGGCGGCGGGGCGGGAGAGCCGCTCGCGTTCGTCCGGCAGAAGAGGCTCGCGGTGCGCGAGGACATCCGCTTCTTCGCCGACGACTCCGAGCGGGAGGAGCTCTTCCGCCTGAAGGCGCGCAGCGTCCTCGAGCTCCGTGGCCGCTACGACGTCGTCGCGTTCGACGGAGAGCGACTCGGCGCCCTCCAGAAGGTCTTCGGCACCTCGCTTCTTCGCTCGACGTGGCGGATCTGGAGCGCGGACGAGCAGGAGCTCGGACAGGCGTACGAGCGAAGCGTCCCGATCGCGATCCTGCGGCGCGCGCTCGACGTCGTCCCCTACGGCGAGCTCGTCCCCATCGTCTTCCACTTCACGATCGCGCTCGACGGGCGCGAGGTCGGCGAGCTACGCCGGCCGATCGGTCTCCGGGACCGCTACGTCCTGCGGCTGGACGGCGACCCCGACCGGCGGCTCGATCGACGCCTCGCGCTCGCGCTCGCGATCGCCCTCGACGCGCTCCAGTCCCGGTAGCGGCGCTAGGGGGCGCGCGAGTTTCCGACCGGCAGGAGCCGGCCGACCGTATCGCGTGCGACGTAGGTCGCGATCTTCGGGTTCTCCTGCAGGCGGCGCATGGAGTACTCGTACCAGCGCCGGCCGTAGGGAACGTAGATCCGGAGGCGATGCCCGTCGCGCACGAGATCGTCGCCCATCGTCTCGCGCACACCGAGCAGCATCTGGAACTCATACTGGTCGTGGGCGAGCCGGTACTCCCGGAGGAGCTCGAGCGAGCGCTCGACGAGCCAGTCGTCGTGCGTCGCGATCGCCACGCGGCACTCGTGCGCAAGGAGCGCCTCCAGCGTGCGCACGAAGTTCCGGCGGATCTCGTCGAAGTCCTCGTAGGCGATCTCGGGCGGCTCCAGGTAGATGCCCTTGCAGAGGCGGACGCTCGGCTTGAGGTCGGCAAGCGCCGCGACGTCGTCCAGCGTCCGTTGAAGCCTCGCCTGGAGCACGATGCCCACCCGCTCGAGGCCCTGCTCGCGCAGCTCGCGGTAGACAGAGAGCGTGTCGGACGTCGTGGACGAGTCCTCCATGTCGATCCGGACGAAGTTCCCGCGCGCCTCCGCGCAGCGCACGATCT
This sequence comes from Thermoleophilia bacterium, assembly GCA_014534155.1. The sequence goes on along the minus strand of JACVSB010000100.1, from coordinate 3,811 downwards.
CGGCTAAGCCGTCACGGCAGAAGGCGCGGTCGAGCTTGAGGCCGAGTCCGGTCGGCTTGACGCTCACGTTCGAGCTCAGGCCCTGCTCCCGGATCGTCTCGAAGACGTGCATGTACTCGTCCACGAGCGCGCGCGCTTCCTCCTGCCGGGTGACCTCCTCGCCGAGAACGTCGATCGTCGCCGTACGGGCGCGCTCGTTCAGCTCCTTGACGACGCGACACGCGTCCCCCAGCTCCGGCCCTGCGATGTAGCGGTCCGAGAGACGCTTGACGACCGGCCGGGGAACGGCCGGAAGCACACGGACGAGCGCGCGGTCGAAAAGCGACACGGTTAGCGCTCGCGCATGAAGCCCTGCCGCGCTGCGGAGACGAGCGCGACAGCTTCGGGGAAGAGAACCCGCATCGCGTCGCGCAGCGCGAGCGCCTGCTCGTCGGGCCCGCCCTCGACGCGAAGCTGGCGAAGGGCCGAGCCCGTGAGCTCTACCGCGGTGTTCAGCGTCAGTGTCGCAAACTGCTCCCGCTGCGACTCCTGCACGGCCTCCGTCTGGCGTTCCGCGAACTCGCGCAGACCGCGCATCAAATCTTCCGGATCTCCGCCAAACGGGAACCCGAACCCCTCCATCGCACCTCCTAGGTCAGCTCTCCCTTGTACGTGCGCTCGACCTCGGCCGCGAGCTCCGCGGCGGCCGCCACGCCGGCCTTCATCGCCTCCGCGAAGGGAGACCCGTGCCCGCCGAGCACGCTCTCGAGGCGCGCCGACGCGCTCCCGATCTCGTCCAGGTACCCGACACTCGCAACCCGCCCGTCCCGCCGGACGGCTTCCTGGAGCTCGGCCGCCGCGACCTCCGCCTCTTCGATCCCCTCCGGGTTCTCGGTCAGCCGGAGCTCGACGAGCCGAGCGCGAAGCTCCCCCACGTCGCCGCCGCCCGCGCTCTCCTCGGCCAGCTCGCACATGGCCGCGATCGAGACCGCGTCGCGCACGGTCCCGCGGTCGGCGATCGCCTCGCCCCCCGCGTCGAGCGCGAGCCAGCGGTGTTCGCCGTTCCCGTCGCGCTCGTACGCGCAGAGATAGACCCGCGCCCCCGAAGCAGGCTCGGCCGGGACGATTCCCACGAGCTCCTCGCCGGGGTCGGCGTATCCGCCCGCCGCCGACCGGGCTGCCGCGATCTCCTCGGCGAGAGCCACCACCGCACAATAGCCTTGCGCGGTACGGTGGCCTTCGCGCTCGCCCCCACCGTTCCGGCGTACGTCGCGCCGCCCGCGCTCGCGTCCCCCCGGCCGCGAGAAGTGTCCTACGGCGTCGTCGAGGGGGGCGTCGCTCGGGGAACGGACCGCGTGGTCGTCTTCGTCGACGGCCGGAAAGCCGGCGAGGAAGCCGCCGGGCCGACGGGCTTCCGTCTTCGGGTTGCGATCCCGCCGCGGGACGTCGCCGTTCGCGTCGTCGCCGAGGACGCGTTGGGGAACAGCGCCGAGTCGCGCGTCGAGCCCGTGCTCGGCCTTCCCGCCGGCGACCAGCCGGGACGGCCGCCCGAGGCGCACGAGGACGCGCCTCTCGCCCGCGACGTCGCCGCGCTCGTCCAGCGCTTCCGGGGCGTCGCCGCCGTCTACGTGGAGGACCTGCGGACCGGCGCAGGCGCGGCGTGGAACGCCCGGGCCCGCTTTCCGGCCGCGTCCACGGTCAAGGTGGCGATCGCGATCGAGGTCCTGCGCCGGTTGCGGGCGCGGCCGCCGCCGGGGTCGTCGCTGGACCTCCTTCTCGAGAGGATGCTGATCGAGTCCGACAACGAGGCGGCGAACGCCCTCCTCGCCTGGATCGGCGGGTCTCAAGAGGCGGGAGCCGCTCGGGTCACCTCGATGCTCGCCTCGCTCGGCGTCTCGGAGACGGTCCTGTACGGCGGATTCCTGACGGCGGGAGCGCAGGGACGGCCGATCCCGCTCGCCGTCGAGGAGCAACCGCCCACGGTCGGGAAGGCGACGACGGCCTACGACCTCGCGCGGACCTTCGAGCTCGTCCACCTCGCTGCCGCGGGCCGAGGAGCGCTCGTGCGCCTCGTCCCCGGGTCGTTCTCGCGTGGCGACGCGCGCTTCCTCCTCTTTCAGCTCGCGCATTCGGCCGACCGCGGGAAGCTCGACCGCTACACGGCGGACGACGCCGTCGTCGCGCACAAGGGAGGGTGGATCGACGCTGCCCGCCACGACGCCGGCCTCGTCTACTCGCCCTCCGGCGTCTTCGTCGCCGCCGTCCTGACCTGGACCGGGCGCTACGCGGGCGACGCGTCGGACGACCTGGCGGGCCGGATCGCCGAGGCTGCGTCGAAACGGCTCGCGGTGCGCCCGGGCACGGCGGATCCGGCCACCTAAGCCGGCCACGGGCTTACCATGCCGCGCGTGGACGCCCTCTTCTACGCGGCCTTCGCCGTGGGGCTCGCGCTCGTCGCCGCGTCCGCGGGCGCGGTCGCGCTCGACCGCGCCCGCGAGCGATGGCTCCTCGTGCTCGCCGTCCTGCTCGCCGGTGCTGCTCTCGCCGCCCTCGGCGCGCTCGCAGTGAACCTGAGCGGCGACTTCGCAGACACGACCGCCATCGTGCTCGCCGCGGCCGGGCTCGCGGGCGCGGGAGTAGGCGAGGCCGGGCTCGCCGCGATCGTGCGCGCGCGCAGCCGTCTCCGCTCCGACGAGGAGGTGCTCGGCGAGGGACGAGCCCGTATCGTGGCCGAGCTCGAGGCGCACGCCGCCGAGCGAGCCCGCGAGCTCGAGCAGACGCTCGCGCGCGAGCGCGCGAACGCGACGCACCTCCTCGGACAGCAGGAGCGCAAGCTCGCGCACGAGCGGCGCGACCTCGCCGCGCGGCAGGCCGACCGGGCGCGCGCCGAGCTTGCACAGTCGGTGGAGCGGGTGCAGGAGCGCCTCGAGCAGCGCCTCGCGGCCTGGGCAGCGGACCTGGATCGCGGCCAGCGCGCGCTCGAGGGCCGGCTGAACGCCCTCGCGCAGCGCCAGTCGGAGGCGATCAAGGCGTACGAGGCGCGCCTGGCGGCCGATTCCGACTACCTCCGCACCGTGACCGAGGAGCAGCAGGCTGCGGTGCTGCGGCTGCGCCGCGAGCTCGAGCAGGTCGCCGCGCACGTCCTCGAGGAGGGAAGGGCGGAGCTCGAAGGGCACGCGGCACAGCGCGAGCGCGCGCTGAAGGAGCTCTCGTCCCGGTTTTCGGAGGGGGAGCGCGAGCTCCGCGAGCGCATGCAGCGGGAGCAGGAGGAATCGCTCGCCCGGGTGAGCGCGGTGTTCGAGGAGGTCGAACGGCGGCAGCGCGAGACGCTCGAGCGCGGGCTCGACCGCGCGGCGGGACGGCTGCTCGAGGAGGCGGAGCGCCGGTTCGACGCACAGATCCGGCAGTCGAGGCAGAAGTCCGCCCAGCAGCTCTCGAACGAGCTCGAGAAGGCGCTGGACCAGTTCGCGCGCCGTGCCGAGAAGGAGATCGCAGGGCGAATCGCGGAGGCGGCGCAGTCGGCGGCCGGGCGGCTGGAGCGGCGGATCGGCGAGATCACGCGCTCGACGGAGGCTCAGCACGAAGTCGCGGCGGAGCGCCTCGCGCTCGTCCAGGGCCGGATCTCCGAGGCCCTCGCGCAGGCGGAAGCGCGGATCGCCGCGTTCGAAGCGGAGATCGAGATGGAAGTGGCGGCGAAGGTCGAGGCGCTCGAGCGGTCGATCCGCGCGGGCGACGTGTGACGAATAACGGTGACGCGGTCCCAACTCTTTCCGGCAGGGATCGTCAGCAGGAAGACGAAAGGGCGCGAAATGAAAGATCTCGCAGACGACGT
>JACVSB010000176.1 GCA_014534155.1 Thermoleophilia bacterium | reverse complement strand
TCCCCGCCGCCATCTACGGCTCCAGCGAGTGGCGGCTCGGTAACTTCGCGCCCGTCTCGCTGGCGTGGGGAGAACCGCTGCGCTTCGAGCACCTTCCGCGAAACGCCAAGGGCTACCGGGAGGCGACGGCGGAGATCCAGGCGGAGATCCGCCGCCTGTGGGAGTTCCTGCGCGAGATGCACCGGCTGGGACGCCCCGACGGCGTCCCGCCGCGCCGCGCGGCGGTGCCCTCGCGCGCCGGGTAGTGGAGCCCCCGCTTCTCGGTACCGTCGCCGTGGTCGGCTTCCCGAACGTGGGCAAGTCGACGCTCGTGAACCGGCTGTCCGCGACCCGCGCGGCCGTCGTCTTCGAGACGCCGGGCGTGACCCGCGACCGGAAGGAAGTCGTCTGCGAGTGGGGGCGCAGCCGCTTCCTGCTCGTGGACACGGGCGGCGTCGACCTCGCCGATCCCTCGCCGCTCACCCGCCAGGTCGGTGAGCAGGCCCGTCGCGCGGTCGAGGAGGCCGATCTCGTCCTCTTCGTCGTGGACGCGAAGGCCGGCGTGACGCCCGGGGACGAGGAGATCGCCGCCCTCCTGCGTCGCGCGCGCAAGCCCGTGCTCGTGCTCGCGAACAAGCTGGACGACCCGCGCCGGGAGGACGAGGCCCTCGAGTTCCACGCCCTCGGCCTCGGCGACCCCGTCCCCGTCTCGGCGCTGCACGGGCACGGGACGGGCGACTTGCTCGACCGCGTCGTGGCCGAGCTGCGCGCGCTCGCGCCCACCGGACCCGCCGACGTGGGGGAGGAGGCGATTCGCGTTGCCATCCTCGGGCGCCCGAACGTGGGCAAGTCGAGCCTCCTGAACGCGATCGCGGGCGAGGAGCGCGTCGTCGTCTCCGACGTGCCGGGGACGACGCGTGACGCGATCGACACGGTCGTCCGCCGGGGCGAGACGACCTTCGTCGTCGTCGACACCGCGGGCCTGCGGCGGAAGCGCCGCCAGCGGCAGGGGATCGAGTACTACTCGGAGCTCCGCGCGCTCCAGGCCGCCGAGCGGGCTGACGTCGCGCTCGTCCTCGTCGACGCCTCGGAGGGGCTCGTGGAGGGCGACCTCGCGGTCGCCGACGTGGCGCGGACGGCCCGCTGCTCCACGCTCGTCGTCCTCTCCAAGTGGGACGTCGCCCGGGTGGAGGTCGAGGATGTGCGGCCGCGCCTGGAGGATCGCCTGCGCCAGCGCCCGCCGGTCGTGACCGTGTCCGCGACGACGGGCCGCGGGATCCGGCGGCTCCTCGACCGGATCGAGCGCCAGTTCGCCAAGCACACGGCGAGGATCGGGACGGGCGAGCTCAACCGCTTCCTCCAGGAGCTCCGGGGGCAGCGGCCGGGCCCGGCGCGAAACGGGCGCCGCCTGAACCTGCTCTACGGGACGCAGGTGGGCGTGAGACCGCCGCGCTTTCGCGTCTTCGTCAACGATCCGGGCCTCATGACGCGCGACTACGGCTACTGGGTCGAGAACCGCCTGCGCGAGCGCTTCGAGCTCGCCGGCGTCCCCGTGGTGATCGACTTCGCTCGCCGCTCGTGAGCTCGCGCGCGCGGGAGACCCTTCCCCCCGGGGGCCTCCGGCCCCTCGCCCCCCGGTGCTGATTCTCGCGCGGGCGGGCGCGCGGGTGGCGGGCAAATCGCGCCGGCTCTCGCACCGATCCGAGCCGAGGGCCGCGCGGTGAAGGCGGTCGTGGTCGGCGGCGGCTCCTGGGGATGCGTCTTCGCCGCGCTCCTCGCGGAGGCCGGCAACCACGTCGTCCTCGCCTGCCGCGACGCTGCGCAGGCCGAAGCGATCCGGATCACGGGGCGAAACCCGCGCTACTTCCCCGAGCTCGACCTGGGCGGCGTGCACGCCCTCCCGCTCCCCGAGGCGCCTCTGGGCGACGCGGAGCTCGTCGCCCTCGCCGTCCCGAGCGCCGCGTTCCGCGAGGTCGTCGCGGCGCTCCCCCCGGGCGCCCCCGTGCTCAGCCTCGTCAAGGGCCTCGACCCGGGTTCCGGCGAGCGGCTCTCCCGCCTCCTGCAGGGGCGGCAGGCGGCCGTCCTCTCGGGGCCGAACCTCGCGCCGGAGATCGCGCGCGGTCTCCCCGCGGCGGCCGTGATCGCGAGCCAGGAGGAGCGCTTCGCCGCGACGCTGCAGCAGGCGATCATGTCTCCGCGCTTCCGCATTTACGTGAACGCCGACGTCGTCGGCGTCGAGCTCTGCGCGGCCGCCAAGAACGTGATCGCCCTTGGTGCAGGGGCCGTGGACGGGCTCGCGATGGGCGACAACGCCAAGGCGGCGCTCCTCACGCGCGGCCTCGCGGAGATGGTGCGTCTCGGCACGGCCGGCGGTGCCCGCCCCGAGACGTTCGCGGGCCTTGCCGGCATGGGCGACCTGATCGTCACCTGCTGGAGCCGGCACAGCCGCAACCGGAGGGCCGGCGAGCTGATCGCCCGCGGCGCCTCCCCCCGGGAGGCGCGGGCCGAGATCGGGAGCTCCGTCGAGGGCCTGACGACGGCGCCCGTCCTGCGCGACGTCGCCCGCCGCCTGGGGATCGAGCTTCCGATCACGGAGGCGGTCTGCGCGGTGCTCGCGGGCGCCGACCCGCGGGAGGCCGTCGCGGCGCTCATGGAGCGCCCCCCGACGGGGGAGTAGCGCCGGACCGCCCGCCGGTACAGTGAGTGCGGTGCGCCGCTTCCTCGTGGCCGTGCTCGCGCTCGCCCTCGCTGCGGGGGCCGCCGCGTGCGGAGGCGGAAGCGCGGGGGGAGCTGCGAGCTCGAGCGCCGCGCTCGTGCCGGCGAACACCGCCCTCTTCGCCCTCGTCGACACCGACTTCGACGGCGAGCAGTGGCAGGCGGCCCACGCCCTCCTGGCCAAGTTCCCCGACGGGGAGAGCGCGCTTCGCAAGGCGCTCGCCGAGCTCGAGCGCGGCGGGAACGTCGACTTCGAGCGCGACGTCAAGCCGGCGCTCGGGCCGGAGCTCGGCATCGCAGCCCTCGACCTCGGCGATGACGACGCCGCCGTCTTCCTCACCCAGCCGCGCGACCCGGCGAAGCTCCGCGCGCTCGTGCGCAAGGGGGACGACCCGGGCGTCGCCGTCGAGCTGGAGGACGGCTGGTGGGCGGCCGCCGAGAGCCAAGGCGTCCTGGAGAGGTTCGAGAAGGCGCGCGAGGGCGACAGGCTGGACGGCACGGACGCCTGGGAGGACGCGACCCGCGACCTGCCCGAGGACGCGCTGGTCACGCTCTACGTCCGCGGCGACGCCCTCGTCGCGAGAGCGAACGCCGAGGGCGGGCTCGGCGCCGAGGGGGACGAGCTCCTCTCCTGCTTCTTCCCGGACGGCCGCATGCCGTCCGTCGGGGCGGCCGTCGTCGCCGAGGAGGACGGGCTGCGCCTGGTCGCCGGAGCGAAGGCGAAGGTCGAGGGAGCATCGAACGAGGAGTCGAGCCTCGCCGGCGAGCTCCCCGGCGGCGCGCTCGCCTTCTTCTCGGGGCACGGGATCGGCGAGCAGCTCCGGGGCGCGCTGCGCTGCGCCTCGGACGCGAGCGAGGACGTGACGCGCGGGCTCGCCCAGGCGGAGCTCGCGCTCGGCGTCTCGCTCGACGAGGACCTCCTGCCGCTCTTCGCCGGTGAGACGGCGCTCGCCGTCTACCCCGCCGAGGGCGGCGCGCAGGCGGGCGCCGGCCGCCCGCCCGCCGCGGTCCTCCTGGCCACCGACGTCGAGGACGAAGCGCGGGCCCGGGAGGTCGCCGACCGCCTCGCCGCGCGCGCGAGCGCCTTCCTGGACGGCGTCACGGTCACGGACGTGGACATCGCGGGGATCCGGGCCAAGCGGGTCAACGTGCGTGGAGAGGCGTCGTTCTTCTACGCCGTCTTCGACGGCAAGCTCGTGCTCAGCTCGAGCGCCGAGGGGATCGAGGGCCTGCGGGGCGACGGGCCGCGCCTCGACGAGGACGAGGCCTTCTCCAACGCGCGCGAGCGCGCGGGCGCGCCCGACGAGACGTCCGGGCTCGCCTACGTCGACGTCGCGCGGGCGCTCCGGCTTGCCCTCGCCTCGCCGTTCGGGTCGGACCTCCCTCCGGACGCGCGCGCGAACCTCGAGCCTCTCCGCTCCCTCCTCTTCTGGAGCGTTCGCGACGGCGACGAGCGCTCGCGGGTCGAGGGACTCGTCGGCATCGACTAGCCTTGCCGCGATGAGCGCAACGTTCGGGAGCTCCGACGG
>JACVSB010000033.1 GCA_014534155.1 Thermoleophilia bacterium | reverse complement strand
CTGTTGTTCGGTCCGCCGGGGACGGGAAAGACGCTGCTCGCCCGCCCCGTCGCCGCCGACGCGGGCGTCCCCTACTTCTCCATCTCCGGCTCGGACATCGAGGAGATGTTCGTCGGCGTCGGCGCCTCGCGAGTGCGAGACCTCTTCGAGCAGGCGAAGCAGGCGAGCCCGTGCATCATCTTCATGGACGAGATCGACGCGGTCGGGCGCCACCGCGGCGCCGGCCTCGGAGGCGGCCACGACGAGCGCGAGCAGACGCTGAACCAGCTGCTCGTCGAGATGGACGGCTTCGAGATGAAGGACAACATCATCCTCATCGCGGCGACCAACCGGCCCGACATCCTCGATCCGGCGCTCCTTCGCCCCGGCCGTTTCGACCGCCAGATCGTGGTTGACCGGCCCGACCGGAACGGCCGCCGGAAGATCCTCGAGGTGCACACGAAGGGCAAGCCGATCGACACGGACATCGACCTCGACACGCTGGCCGCCGGCACCCCCGGGTTCACCGGCGCCGACCTGGCCAACCTCGTGAACGAGGCCGCGCTCCTCGCCGCGCGTCGCGGCAAGAAGACGATCGGCGAGAACGAGCTCGAAGAGGGGATCATGCGGGTGATCGCGGGGCCCGAGAAGAAGACGCGGCTCCTGTCCGAGCACGAGCGCAAGGTCACCGCCTACCACGAGATGGGGCACGCGCTCGTCGGGCAGTACCTGGCGAACTGCGACCCCGTGCACAAGATCTCGATCATCAGCCGGGGACAGGCCCTCGGGTACACGATCTCCCTCCCCTCGGAGGACAAGTTCCTGACCACGCGCTCGGCGCTCATGGACCAGATGGCCTCGACGCTCGGCGGTCGAGCGGCCGAGGAGCTCGTCTTCCACGAGGTGACGACCGGCGCCGCGAACGACCTGGAGAAGGTGACGGCGACGGCGAAGCACATGATCATGCGGTACGGCATGAGCGAGAAGCTCGGGCCCAGGGTGCTGGGGCGAAACCACGATCAGCCCTTCCTCGGGCGAGACATGGGCGCGGAGCCTGACTACTCGGAGGAGATCGCGCGCGAGATCGACGACGAGATCCGGCGCGTGATCGAGGAGGCCCACGAGCGCGCGGTCAACGTCTTGCAGGAGCACATGGACGAGCTGCACCAGATCACCGAGCTCCTGATCGAGCGCGAGACGATCGACAAGGACCAGTTCGAGCGGCTGCTCGCCGGCGAGGCGCCCGAGAGCGTGTTCGCCGAGGACGAGGTGCCGGGTCCGGCACGCGAGCCCGAGCCGGAGCGCAAGCCGCGGGCCGAGCCGAAGCCGCGCCCGTTCCCGCTCCCGGGCGCGACGATGCAGCCGCCTCCGGAACACGCCTGAGTCCCGCTCTCCGCTTACGGGGAGCCATGGACGACGCAGGCGTGAACCGCGCCCGTCCAACCGCCCTTGTGAACGGCGACGCGCAGAGCCGTTGCCGCGGCGCGTTTCCCTCGTCGGCGCGGGGCTTGCCGCGCTCCCTGCACGGCGCGTCTGCTCGGCGGCCTACACTCGGCGCGTGCGACGAGTCTGGACGCTCGTCTCGCTGGCGGGCTTTCTCGCCGGTTGCGGCGGCGGGTCGGAGACGGTCACGGTCGCCGAGACCGTCACTCGGACCGAGACGCAAAGCGAGACGCAGACCGAGACACGAACCCAGACCGAGACCGTCACCGAGGCGGTGGCGGTCGGGCTGCCCGCGCCCGTCGCGCGAACGCACGGGCGGCTCCTCGCGGCGGCCGAAACGGGGGAGTACGAGGCGCTCCGGCCGTTGATCCCGTCGCAGTTCTCCTACACGTTCGGCGCCCCGGACGAGGGAGGGCCGATCGCCTACTGGCGACGCGCCGAGGCCGAGACGGACGAGCGACCGATCCGGATTCTCGCGCGCATTCTTCGCATGCCGTACACGCTCGCGAGCGGGAGGTACGTCTGGCCCTTCGCCTACGACAAGGACCCGGAGGACCTGACCGGGTACGAGCGGAAGCTCCTCGGCGACCTCGCCGAGCTCTTCGGCGCAGGAAGCGGCTACCTTGGCTGGCGAACCGGGATCGAACCGGACGGCACCTGGCGGTTCTTCATCGCCGGCGACTGACGCGGCGAGAGTCCCGGCTCACCTTTGGCCTGAGTTGGGCGACTGCAGTGACCTGGGCCTTCGCGGCCCGCCACCGTACGATGGCTGCGTGGAGACCTCCCTCCGCGAGCGGTTTCCGCGGCCTTCCGTGGTCGGCGTCGTCAACGTGACGCCCGACTCGTTCTCGGACGGCGGCGTCCATCTCGACGCTCGCGCCGCCGTCGCCGCCGGCCGGCGCTTCGCGGCTCACGGGGCGGCGCTCGTGGACGTGGGCGGGGAGTCGACGCGCCCGGGATCCGAGCCCATCGCTCTCGCGGAGGAGCTCAGGAGGGTTCTCCCCGTCCTCGAGGCCCTCGCTCCCGAGCTCCCCGTCTCGATCGACACCTCGAAGTCGGACGTCGCGCGACGCGCGCTCGAGCTCGGCGCGGTGATGGTCAACGACGTGACGGCGCTTCGCGGCGATCCCGGCCTCGGCGAGGTCGTCGCCGAAAGCGGGTCGTTCGTCTGCCTCATGCACATGCTCGGGGAGCCCCGCACGATGCAGGACGAGCCGCGCTACGACGATGTCGTCTCCGACGTGGCTGCGTTCCTCGAGGAGAGGCTCGCGTACGCGGTCGGCCTGGGGATCGCCGAGGAGCTGATCTGCCTCGATCCGGGCATCGGGTTCGGCAAGACGGTCGAGCACAACGTCGAGCTGCTCGCGCGCCTGGACGAGATCGTCGCGCTCGGCCCGCCCGTCCTCGTCGGCACGTCGCGCAAGCGCTTCCTGGGGCGGATCCTCGGAGACGCAGGCGCGCTCACCGGCCCCCTTCCGGCCTCCGTCGCGACGAACGTCCTCGCGTACGAGCGGGGCGCAGCGCTCTTTCGCGTCCACGACGTGCGCGAGCACGTGCAGGCGCTGGCAGCGGCGAGCGCGGTGGAACGGGTGCGAACGGCGTGAGGGAGGTGACGGTCGAGGTGCGCGCGCTCGCTCTGCACGGATACCACGGCGCCACCGAGGAAGAGCGCCGCGACGGGCAGACGTTCCTCTTCGACCTCGAGCTCGTGCTCGAGACGGCGGCTACGGAGACTGACGAGCTCGCCGACACCGTCGACTACCGCGATGTCGTCTCGTGCGTACGGGAGATCTCCGACGGCCGTGCGTACCGCTTGCTGGAGGCGCTCGCGGCGGCGGTCGCGGACGAGTTGCTCGGCCGCTTCGCGCTCCGCCGGGTCGTGGTTTCCGTCCGCAAGCCGGACGTGCGCCTGGACGCGCCGGTCGCGCATACGGCGGTCACGGTGACCGTGCCGGACGTCTAGCCCACGGACGCCTGGAAAGAGAAGCGGCTGTCGTCGAGCGGCACCCCCTGGCAGGAAAAGACTGTGCGCTGCCGGCAGCGGTAGCGGGTTCCCGCGTTCGTGAGCACGAGCACGACTCGCATCGTCGCCCCGAACCCGGGAACGGAGATCCGCCACGCGTTCGCGACCGGGTCGAACTCGGCGCCGACGCGCGTCACCGTTCCGTCGCTTCGCTCGACGAGCGCACCCGCGCGCACTCCGGTGCGGGCCGGCGGCACCTCGACGGCGAGCGAGAGCGTCGCGTCTACGGTGAGGCCGGACGGCCGAAACGCGTAGTAGTCGTTCGCGAGGTGGTACATCGGCGCCCCCGTGCGGCCGACGCCCGAAGCGGTAACCGCGAACGTCCGGGTCGGCAGGGGTGCCGGGTAGCTCGCGCCTTCGGAGTAGCTCGCCCGCGGGAGGAAGTTGGCCACGCCGAAGTCCGCGAAGACGTCCCCGAGGTCGAGCCCGCGGATGCGAAGGACCGAGCTGACGGCCTTCGCCGAGTACTCGTTCGGGGCGCCGCGCCGCGCGTCCGCGCGGCGCCATACACCGCGGACGATGCCGCGGCCGTACCGCTCGGAGAGGTAGCGCCAGAAGATCCACGCTCCGTACTTCAGTCCGGCGTCGACCTCGGCCGGATCCGGGTTGTAGTAGTCGAGCGGGTACCAGAAGAACCGGGGCGAGAGCGGGCTCGTCCGCAGGTACTGGCGGTTGTCGTTGACGCCGTCGAAGACCTCGTCCTCGATCCACGCGGCCGTTCCCTCCATGAGCCAGAGGTCCTCCAGCCAGTCGTACGCGTACTGGACGGCGTGGAAGAACTCGTGCGCCGCGGTTACACGCAGCGCCGCGATACCCGTCGCCGCTCCGCTGAACTGCCGCGCCGAGAAGTCGTCGTCGACGACGCAGTAGGACGACACCGAGCGCCGGTACGCGCGCAACGGGTCGTCCGTCGTGCAGTACCCGTAGAGCCCGATCGATCCGACGTCGCCGATGTAGACGTCGAGCCTGCCGTCGACGCCGTGGTTTCGCGACCCGACGTCCGAACGCGGTCGTGCGTACCCGAAACGCCCGATCTCCGTCCGCCAAACTCTGGTGAAGGCCGTGCGCGTGCGGTCGACCCAGTCGGGAAGGCCGTTCCGGTTCCGGTCGACGAGGCTCGGGGCATCGCTCGTCTTCGTTACCCACCAGATGCAGAGCCGCGGATCGCAGGCGTGGCGGGTCGCCGTCGTTCGGTACCCGTGGATCGCATCGCGACGGTCCGTCGGCCGCGCGAGGATCCGTTCGGCCTCCTTCCGGCGCGCAGGCGCGAGGCCGGGAAGGCGGGCCGCGAGGTCGCGGAGAATGGGCGTTCCGTCGTGCCGGCCCGGCTCGGCGAGCGCGCCGAACAGCCGGCGGGCCCGCTCGGGCTCGACGAGCGAGAGTGCGCGCTCGAGCGCGTACTCCGCCTCGCTCAGGCGGCCTTCGGCGAGCGCGCGGGCCAGGCCGTCGTCCGCGTCGCGAAGCCGCGGAAGGGTCCGCTCGACCGACGCGGCTGCCGGGCCCCGCGCGCCGGCCGGCGAGGCGAAGGCGGCAGCCGCGACGAGGCAGACGACGACAATCGTCGTCGCGTGCCCGATCCGGTGACCCCTCATCGTCGTCGCTCTTCGCTGCGGCGCGCACGCGCCACAGTCGCATCGTACGCGGCGCCGCGCGCCACTCTTTCCGGAACTTGCCGATTCTTTACCCTCCCGAGAGGAAACGCCGCCACGAGCGGCTGGAATCGTCGTCGGGCGCGGATGCTTCGTGCGTACATCGGACTCGGGAGCAACCTCGGCAACCGCCGGCGGTACCTCGAGCGCGCGCTCGCGCGTCTCGACGCCGAGGCTGGAATCGACGTCGTCGCAGTCTCGAGCGTCCGCGAGACCGACCCCGTGGGGTACCTCGAGCAGCCGAGGTTCCTGAACGCGGTGGCGGCGCTCGAGACGACACTCTCCCCGCGCGAGCTCCTGGACGCCCTGCTCGGGGTCGAGCGCTCGCTGGGCCGCCAGCGAGCAGGCCCGCGCTTCGGGCCGAGGACGATCGATCTCGACCTCCTCCTGTACGGAGACGAGCAGGTAGACGAGGGCGCGCTGACCGTCCCGCATCCGCGCCTGGCCGAGCGGCGGTTCGTGCTCGAGCCGCTAGCGGAGCTCGCTCCCGACCTCGCCCTCCCCGACGGACGCCGTGTCCGGGACTTGCTGGGCCAGGGCTAGAATCACGTCGATGTCGAACCTCGACGAGCTCGACGAGTTCGAGGCCCAGCTCGAGCTCCAGCTGAAGAAGGAGTACACGGCCGTCTTCGGCCTCTTCCGCTACTGCGTCGTCACTCAGGACTCGACGTACCTCTGCAACCGGCTCGACCTCAAGGTCCTGCCGCAGTCGAGCTACCCGTTCTTCCACGTGACGATGGAGGACGTCTGGGTCTGGGACAAGAACCGGCCGACGCGGATGATCCCCCGCGCCGAGGCCTACACGTCGAGCGACGTCACGATCGAGGAGCTTCGCGGCGAGGGTGATGGGCCTGCGCTGACGCCGGAGGCGCTCGCCGAGAAGCTCGGCGAGACGCTCTCCGGCGACGACGAGTAGCGGAACGTGCCGAGCGTTCGGCGCGGGCGCCGCTCACCGCCCCGGCCGTCTTGCAGGGCCCGCTAGTGCTCCTCGCAGTCGACGTAGGGAACACGCAGACGGTCTACGGTCTCTACGACGGCAGGGAGCTCGTCGAGCACTGGCGTGTCGCGACGGAAGCGGAGCGCACGGGCGACGAGCTGGCAGCCCTCCTCGGGCGCCTCCTCGAGCTGCGCGCGTTCACGCTTGGCACCGTCACCGCGGTGTGCCTGTCCACGACCGTGCCGCCGCTCTCGCGCTCGTATTCGGAGCTCGTGGCACGGCACCTCGGCGTCCGTCTCCTCGCGCTTGGCCCGGGGTTGAAGACGGGCATGCCCATCCGCTACGACGATCCCCGCGAGGTGGGACCCGACCGCGTAGCCAACGCCGTGGCGGCGCGCGAGCGGCACGGCGCGCCGTGCGTGATCGTGGACTTCGGCACGTCCACGAACTTCGACGCCGTCTCCGAGGACGGCGCGTACGTCGGAGGCGTGCTCGCGCCCGGGATCGAAGTCTCGATGGAGGCGCTCTTCGCCCGCGCCGCGCGTCTAACCGCCGTCGATTTCGTAGCGCCGGAGCGCACGATCGGGACGTCGACGACGGCGGCGCTGCAGGCCGGTGTCGTCTTCGGCTTCGCCGGACAGGTCGACGGCATCGTCGAGCGCATGTGGGCGGAGCTCGGTGCGCGCGCGCCGGTCGTGGGCACCGGAGGCCTCGTCGACCTGATCGCGCCGCATTCCCGCACGATCGAGATCGTCGACCCGCTCCTCACGCTCGAGGGCCTCCGGATCCTCTGGGAGCGAAACGAGGACGGCCGCGCCTGACGTAGCGCCGGCCCGGCGCGATAGGCGAGATCGGCAGGCAGGACGAATACCGGCTACTCTGCGCGTACAACGTCGCGGGCGCGCTTCATTTCGCCCTCCCTCTCGCACGGCTGGACTTGCCGGAGCGACTGAGGTTCTCCCTCGACGCGACTCCGAGAGAAGGGAGACCGACGTGGCCACCGTCGAGGAACGCGAGCGCAAGGCGGCGCACAACCAGGCGCTGATGCGGGAAGTGAACGAGCGGATCTCCGAGGTGGCTACCGCCCCGGCCGCGGGCGACGAGGACCTCGTCGATTTCTTATGTGAGTGCTACGACTCGGAATGCATCGAAACACTCACCGTGGCCGTCGCCGAGTACGAGGCAGTGAGGGAGAACCCGAGGCGCTTCCCGGTCAAGCGCGGCCACGTCCTTCCCGACGTGGAGCAAATCGTGGAGACGCATGACCGCTACGTGGTCGTGGAGAAGACCGGCGAGGCGGGCGAGATCGCGAAGGCCTGGAACCGGCATGATCGTCGGCGAGGCGCATGACCCAGCCGAGCGTGCGCAGGCGCTCCGCGCCAAGCGTGAGCGGGTGCACGCGGAGTGGCCGCAGACCGACTGGAAGGCGACGGTCATCCGCGCGATGGACGAGTTGATCGCCGAGTACGAGGCTGCGAGCGAGGACTAAGCCGCGAGCGAGACGGCTCGCGCCGCGACGAGCGCCTGCGGGAGACGGGCGATCATCACGAGGTCGGCGTGCTGCCGGACACGGGCAAGCCCGCGCGCACGAAGCGGCATCAGGCCGCACTCGTTCTTCAGCCTGCCGAACTCCCGCTCCACGGCGGCACGGCTCCAGGAGAGCCGCTTTTTGCTCATCCGACCCGTAGGGGATCGAGGTGAGCGGGATCGCGGGGTGCCGCGTCCGCGGGTTATCGGCAAGCCCTCCTACTAGTGCGGCCGGACGACCACCTGGTCCAGCTGGACCTTCGTGATCGGGTTCGCCCACAGGCCGTCGATCCACGGACGGCGGACGACGACGGTTCGCCCGTAGTAGAGGGGCAGGATGGCCGCGTGCTCGGCGACCCACAGGCGGTCTAGCTCGTGGTACACGCGCATGCGCTCGCCCTGATCTCGGAGCTCTCGTGCCCGCGCGAGCAACTCGGCGAGCTCCTCGTCCCGGTAGAAGGGCCATCCCGTGACCTCGAAGAGGCCGCGGAAGAACCCGTCCGGGTCGGGGTAGTCGGCGGTCCACCCGCTCACCCAGACCTGGGCGTCGCCCAGGCGGGACGCCCAGAGGTGCTCGGTGGCGTGCCGGATCTCCACGCGCGCTCCCAGCTCTGCCCACGACGCGGCCAGCTGCTCCGTCGCGGGGCCGAGGACACCGAGCGAGCTGCCCACGGCGAGCGTGAGCGGCGGCAGCCCTCGCCCGCCGGGATAGCCCGCGTCGGCGAGCAGCCGCCGGGCGAGCTCGAGGTCGTAGGTGGGCGCGATCCGGTGGGAGTGACCCGGCATCGCGGGAGGGATCGCCCCTCCCCGCGAAGCCGCGCGGACGAGGAGGTCCGGCCCACCGAAGAGCGCCTCGCGGTCGACGGCGTGCGAGAAGGCCTTGCGGACGAGCGCGTTCGAGAAGGGAGGCTCGTCGCTGCGAAAGCCTGCATACGTCATCGAGAGCTCGGCGACGAGCATCGTGAGCGTGTCGGGCGCGTCCTCGATCTCGCGGTTGTACACCTGGAGCACGTCGTAGTCGCCCGCGCGCCACTCCTCCACCGGCTCCTCGCCCTTCGCCTCCTGAAACGTGATCTCGATCTCGCGCACGTTGCCCCGCTCGCCCGTCCAGTACTGGTTCGCGGTCAGGGTCGCGCCCTGCGGGCGCAGCTCCTCGAGCACGAATGGCCCGTTGCAGACGAGGTTCTCCGGACGCGCCCACGCCTCCCCGAGCTCCTTGCACTTGTGTCTCGGGCGAGGGTAGGCCCAGGCCGAGGCGAGGATGTACGGGAAGTAGCTGCGCGGCGCTCGTAGTCGAACCTCGAGCGTCCGCTCGTCCAGCGCCTCGGCCGACTCCACGTCCTCCATGAGGAAGGCGGTGATTGCGCGCTCCTCGCGGATCGCCTGCCAGGCGTATACGAAGTCCGCGGCGGTGACCGGCTCGCCGTCGCTCCAGCGGATGCCCTCGCGGAGCTGGAAGAGGTACTGCAGTCCGTCGCTCGAGACCCGCATGTTGTCGGCCATCGCCGGCACCACGTTGAGCTCGCGGTCGACGTGTAGGAGTCCGTGGAAGAGGTGGGAGATGAATTGCCCGCCCTCGGTGCTGTACACGGCCCCCGGAGCGAGCTCCTCGGGGGGAAGCGCTACCGTCTCGATCCGCTCCGTCGGCTCCGGTGCTGGGCGATCCTCCACGCGGCAGCAGAAGGCCTCGTCGTACACCTCCTCGGCCTTCGCGAAGTCGAAGGCAAGGTGGTGGGCGAGCGCCATCTTGAACAGCGTCTCTCGCGCGCGCCGCTCGTCTCCCAGCCGCGCGAGGAAGACGCGCGCGCGGGAGTAGTGCTCGATCGCCTCCTGGTCGGCATACAGCTTGCGCGCGGCGTCGCCCGCCTTGAGCAGGTACTCGACTGCCTTCTCCGGCTCGTCGGCCTCGTCGAAGTGCCGTGCGAGGAGCTCGAAGACCTCGTCCGGCGAGTCCCCGTATAGCTCCTCCAGCGCCTCGCCGACGCGCCGGTGCAGGCTTCGCCTCCTTGACTCGACGAGGGTCGAGTAGGCGACCTCCTGGACGAGGCCGTGGCGGAAGCGGTACTCGCGCGCCGGTCGCCGCCGCACCTCGACGACGAGGTCGAGCCGCTGGAGCTCCGTCAGGGCCGGGAGCAGGCGGTCGTGCGGAACGAGCCGCTCGAGCAGGGGCATGCCGAACGTCCGCCCGATCACGGCGGCGAGCGAGACGACCTCGCGCGTGGAAGGATCGAGCCGGTCGAGGCGCGCCTGCAGGGTGCCCTGGACGAGCGCCGGCACGGCCAGCTCGTCCGGGTCGACCGCGAGCTGCCAGGACCCGTCGGTCCGGCGGAGCGCCCCGCGCTCGACGAGGTCGCGGAGCGCCTCCTCGAGGAAGAACGGGTTTCCGCCCGCCCGCTCCACGAGGAGCTCCGAGACCGAGTCCGGAAGCTCCCCGTGCGCGGCCGAGCCGACGAGCGTCCGGCTTGCGTCCGGCGGGAGCGGGCGCAGCTCGATCTCCCGGTAGCGGTGCGGGTAGAGCTGGCGCGCGCGCTCTCCCAGCTTCCAGGAGGGGCGCTCAGGCTCGGTGCGGTAGAGGAAGAAGAGGCCGACCGCCGCCTCCTCCGTGACCCGGAGCACCTTCTCGAGGAGCTCGATCGTGGACTCGTCTGCCCAGTGCAGGTCCTCGATGACGACGCAGAGCGGAAGCTCGCTCGAGAGGCGGCAGAGGAGCTCGCCGAAGACCTCGATCGTCTGGTGCTGCACGGACTCGCGGTTCAGCTCCTGGATCCGCTCTGCCGCGTCGGGCTCGAGCGTGAGGCCGAGGAGGTTCGCGAGGAAGGGATAGGCGTCGTCGGCGTTCTCGCCGAAGACCTGGGCCACCTGCGCCTTGAGCTCGAGCCGCACGCGTGTCTCCGGCGTCGACGCGCCGACGCCGAGCCAGTCGCGCAGCAGATCGCGGACCGGCGAGTAGGGGAAGCTCTGGGCGTACGAAACGGCACGGCCCTCGACGAAGCGCATGTCGGCGTACCGGCCCCGGACCTCCGCGACGAGCCGGGTCTTTCCGATCCCGGGCTCGCCGATCACGGACACGATCACGCCTCGACCCTCGCGCAGGCCGTCCAGGGTCCGCTCGAGCACCGTAAGCTCGAACTCGCGCCCGACGAGCGGCCCCTCCGGAGCCTGCGGCTCGTCCTCGCGAACCCCGCGGACCCGGTACGTCGCGAGAGGCGCGCTCTTGCCCTGGAGCTCCCGATCGCCGAGCTCCTCGAGCTCGAAGCATGCCTCGACCTGTCGCGCGGTGACGACGCTGAGCGCGACATCCCCGGGCGGCGCGAGCTCCTGGAGGCGCGAGGCCACGTTCACGGTGTCGCCGAGCGCGTTCCAGCGCTCGTCCACGTCGCCGTCGCCGGGCGGCGCGACGACGACGGGTCCGGTGTTGACCCCGACTCGCACGGCGAGCTCGACCCCGTAGGCCTCACGCGCGTCGTCGGCGTAGTGCCCGACGGCGCGCTGGATCGCGAGGGCGGCACGAACGGCGCGCTCCGAGTCGTCCTCGTGGGCGACGGGAGCGCCGAAGACGGCGAAGATCTCGTCCCCGCGACGCTGGACGACGGTTCCGTCGTACCGGTGCACCTGGGCACTCATGACGCGGAGCACCTCGTCCATGAGGAACTTCGCCCGCTCGGGGCCCAGCTTCTCGCCGATCCCCGTCGAGTTGACGACGTCGGCGATGAGGACGGAGACGATTCTCCGCTCCTCTTTCACGACCGTCGCCATCCTCTGAGTTATAGCCGGTTGCAGTGGGCCCCCGGCCGGGGCCGGCCGCATTGCGTGCGCCTCTTCGCGGGGCGGGAATTGCGCCCCGCCGGGCGCTCCTCAGCCGCCTCCGTAGGCCGAGATCGGGAGGTCGAGCACCCTCTCCTCGCCGACGGACGCCTCTTCCTCCAGGCGCGCGAGGACGGCATGTGCGCCGGGTGCCGCCGCGCGCAGCCGGCCCGCGACCTCGTCCAGCGTCGCGAGCT
>JACVSB010000263.1 GCA_014534155.1 Thermoleophilia bacterium | reverse complement strand
GTGCCCGCTTCCCTGCACCAATTGGATTTCGACGGAGCGAGGTCGACACCGCGCACGCAGATGGATAGACCTTCAGGCACGATCCCGCGCGACGGACGCATGGCTGGCCCCTGGCGGCGAGATGTCGCACGTCGCCTCCCCCAAACCGGGACACGGACGCGCTCGAACGAAGCGGCTTCCCCGCGCATCCTCTTCGTCAGGCCGGACCACCTCGGCGACGTCCTGCTCACGCTCCCCGCGGTCGCGGGACTGCGGCGCGCGCTCCCCGGCGCGCACGTCGCCTATGCGGCGGCGGCCCCAGGGGCCGCGGTCGCCGCCCGAAGCCCCGAGGTCGACGAGAGCCTCACCGTCGAGTTCCCTCCCGTCTCGCGCGGTGCCCACGTCGACGGCTGGGCCGAGACGCTCGCCGCGGAGGCGGACGGGTTGGCCCACCGGTTCGACGCGGCCGTCGTCCTGCGCCCGGACGACCCGTGGTCGGGCGCGCTCGTCGCGGCCGCCTCGGTGCCGCTCCGGCTCGGGTTCGCCATGCCGCGCACGCGGCCGTACCTGACCGATGCGCTCCCCGTAGCGGGCGGCCGGCACGTCGCCCTCGATGGCTTCGACCTCGTGGACGCGCTCCTCGCTCGGTTGGCCGTTCCCGCGCGGACCGAGCGGACGCTCGCCGCCCGCCTCGTGCCTACGCCCGGGGACGAGCGCGAGGCCGACGACGTGCTCAGCGACGCCCATGCCGATCCAGGGCCCGTCGTCCTCCATCCGGGCTCGGGTTGGCCGCTCAAGAACTGGCCCGCCTCGCGCTGGCGCGAGCTAGCGGTCGAGCTGGCCTACCGCCTGGGAACGACGCCGCTCGTCGCCGGCACGCTCGCGGAGCGCGAGCTCGTGCGGGAGGTGACCGGGGGCACAGGTGCGCTCGACCTGGCCGGCCGCCTTTCGCTCGGTGCGCTGGCGGCCGTGCACCGGCGCGCGCGCCTCGTCGTCACGACCGACAACGGGGCGCTGCACCTCGCGGCGATCATGGGTGCCCCCGCGGTCGCGCTGTTCGGCCCGGGAGATCCCGTGCTCTTCGCGCCGCTCGCGCCGCCGGGGCGCCTTCGGGTCGTCCGTGTCGGCCTCCCCTGCAGCCCGTGCGGCACGCTCGAGCACCCACCCTGCGGCGCGCCGGTGGAGCCGGACTGCGTCACCGCGATCGGCGTCGACGCCGTCGTGCGCGCCGTCGACGGGCTTCTTACCACGTAGGCGACGCACACCAGCTCTCGAGGCGCCCCGCTATCCGCTCGAGCTCGTCCGCCGTCAGGCGATACGGCTTCGCGTAGTCGACTAGCGGGACGCGCGGTGCGGGATCGCGACCTTCGAGCGCGAGGAAGGCGTACGCGAGCGGCAGCAGGTGCGCGACCACGAGCACCGTCCGCTCGGGTCGCTCGAGGACCGTCCGGAACGCGGACGCGTAGCGGGCGGCGATCGAGCGTCTCGCCTCGCCGCCGCCCGGGGGTTCCGTCACGGAGTCGTGTGCGAGCGCCCATTCGAGGTAGGCCGCGAGCGGGCCGTGCTCGTACGCTCCGTACAGCGGGTCGTTCAGCGCGGCGAGCACCAGGCGTTGCACCCCGCGCCCCGCGAGGACGATGTCGGCCGTCTGCCGCGCGCGCTCAAGCGCCGAAGTCACGCAGAGGTCGATCTCCTCGCCGGCGAGCTCGCCCGCAAGCGCACGCGCCTGCGCGACACCGCGCTCGGTGAGGGGGCAAGAGACGTTCGCGCGACCGCTCACTATCCCGCGCGCGCTGAGCACGCTTTCGCCGTGGCGGACGAGGATCGCGCGCTCCATGCGGACCTCAGCCGACGTCGGCGGCGACAAGGATGTCGTCACCCGCGAGGTGCACCGAGCGGTTCCTCAGGCGCATGCTCTCCGCAGCGCGCGCTACTCCGAGGTCGCCGACCGCGTCGACGCCCGTCCCCATGATCGCGGGCGCGATCCCGACTACGAGGCGGTCGACGAGCCTGTCGCTCAGGAACGACGTGATCACGCGCGCCCCGCCCTCGACGAGGAGCGAGCGGACGCCGAGACCCCGCAGAGCGGCGAGGGCGGCGACCAGGTCGACGCCACGCGGCCCGGAGTCGACGACGTGGATGCCGACGGCACGCTCGCGCAGAGCGGCTCGGCGCTCCTCGCTCGAGCGCTCTGTGGTTAGGACGACGGTCCATGCGTTCTCGTCCAGGACGCGCGCGCCCGCTTCCAGGCGGAGCGTCGAGTCGAGGACGACGCGGATCGGCGAGCGCCCGGGCACCATCCGCACCGTAAGCTGCGGGTCGTCGACGGACACCGTGCCGACGCCGACCAGCACGGCGTCGCAGGCGGCACGGAGCGCGTGTGAGATCCGGCGCTCGGGCTCGCCCGAGATCCATCTCGCATC
>JACVSB010000228.1 GCA_014534155.1 Thermoleophilia bacterium | reverse complement strand
TCTCGGCGTGGCGCGGGTCGAGGCGGACGAGCGTGTCGCGCACGGTCTCGGCCGCGCGCATCCAGAGCGTGACGTCGAACCAGACGTGGGGGTCGTACTGCCCGGCGAACTGCGGCGGAGCCAGGAGCTTCGTCCGGGGGATCCCGTCGGCGACCGCGCTCGTCGCGATCCCGCCCTCGATGCGCTCGAGAACATCCGCCATCTTGGCCTCCAGGTGCAGCCCGTTGTAGAAGACGACGTCCGCGTCCGCGAGCGTCGTCACGTCGCCCTCGCTCGCCTTGTAGAGGTGCGGGTCGACGCCGGGGCCCATGAGACCGGTGACGCTGACGCGCGTGCCGCCCACCTCGCGAACCAGGTCAGCGATCATGCTCGTCGTCGCGACCGCCTTCACGGTCCTCCCGGAGAGGTCCGGCGGACCGCCGGAGGCGATCGGCTCGCCGCATCCGGCCGCGAGGATCGCGAGAACGCCGATGGCGACCGAGGCGACGACGGCGCGGAACTTAGACACGTCTAAATCTTACGCGCGCCGCCGGCGCGCGCCACCCGCGTGCTCGTCCCCGGCGCGCGGACGCGCCTTCCCGGATAGAGTCCCTCGCCATGGGACGCGGCTCGCGGGCGATCCGGCGCTGGCGGAACGACCGGCAGCGAAAGAAGAAGGCCCGTGAGAAGCGCCGCACCGCTCCTCCTTCCCGCCGGTAGCCGCCGTGGGTCTCGTCAGCGCGATCCACTTCTACGTCACCGACCTCGACCGGGCAATGGACTTCTACTCCCGCCTTCTCGGGTACGGCCCGCAGGCCGCTTACGACGAGGGCGAGAACGCCCATAGCGCCTTCTTCATCCTCGACGAGCGGGCCCACCTCGTCCTCACCTGGGATCCCGATCGGGGCCGCGAGACGGGCGGGTCCGTCCGCCTCGAGCTCGCCGCCGAGGAGCTCGCGCGGGAGGTCTCGCGCCTCGACGCCGCGGGCGTCGAGGGCACGGTCACGCGCACCCGCTTCGGAACCGAGGTCTACGACCTCGTCGATCCCGACGGGCACCTGATCCGCCTGGGCCCGCCCTGGACGCTGCACGCGATCGAAGGCGCCGTCTAGCTCCTGCCCGCGCCGCTCCTCCTCGTCAACTCGCGCTCCGGCGGGTCGGAGCCGAGCGTGCACGCCCTCGTCGCGGCCGCTCGCGAGCGCGGGATCGACTCGCGGGTCCTCGCGCCGCACGAGCCGGCGGACGAGCGAGCGCGCGAGGCCGCGGTCGCCGGGACGCCGGCCCTTGGCGTCGCGGGCGGCGACGGCTCCCTCGCCAACGTCGCCGCGATCGCCGTGGAGCACGACCTCCCCTTCGTCCCCGTCCCGTACGGGACGCGCAACCACTTCGCGCGCGATGCCGGCTTCGACCCGGCGGACCCGCTCGGGGCCCTGGAGGCCTTCGGCGGCGAGGAGCGCCGTGTGGACGTCGGGCGGGTGAACGACCGGCTCTTCCTCAACAACGTCTCGCTTGGTCTCTACGCGAGCCTCGTTCACGATCCCGAGCGGCGGACGAAGAACCGTCTCGTCGCCTTCGCCCGGATGTTCAAGGCGGCGGTCGCGCCCACGCGCCGTCCGCTCGACCTCCGCTTCGGCGCCGACGGACGCTCGGAGCACCACCGCGCTCTCGTCTGTCTCGTGGCGGCGAACGACTACGACGTGCGCTCGATCTCGGGCCTGCGCGGGCGTGAGCGGCTGGACGACGGTTGGCTGCACGCGTACGTGATCGAGGCAACGAGCACCGGGCGCCTGGTCTCCTTGCTCGCGCGCGCCGCCCTCGGCCGGATCTCGCAGGCCGAGGGGTGGGCCGAGTACACGTCGGACGCGTTCCGGATCGAGAGCACCCGGCGGCGGGTCCACGCCGCGGTCGACGGGGAGCCGGTCGTGCTCCCTGCCCTCCTCGAGTTCGAGATCCGGCGGCGTGCCCTGCGGGTTCTCGTCCCACCCAGTTCGAGGGATCGAGACGGCGCCGCCACGACCCGAGAGTAGGAACCGACGTCTGTTAACCAGCGGCGAAGAAAGGCGGCCCTTTCGATGAACGCAGACGACATGAAGCGGAAGTTCCGCAATTTCCCCGAGGCGGAGCTGCGGCGCCGGATCGCGGCGACGCGCATCGGGTAGCGGGACTACCCGGCCGGGGCCAACCGGTCCCCAGGTCGGACCCCGCGCCGTTCGGACTCCCCGGCAGAGAGCTCGAGAACGGCGCGGGCTCCGCGGCAACCGGCCGCTCGCCACGGCGGAAGGCCGGCGGCCACGCGCAGGACGCGGCCCTCGGCGTCGAGGAAGACGGCGTCGATCGGGAAGCGCATGAAGGCGGTGTGGATCGAGGACGCCGGTCGGAGGAGTATTCCCTCTCCCCGAGGGAGCGTCGTGCGGCCGAGGAGGCCCTTCATGCGAGCGAGCGGGCGCTCGGCGAGCGTTGCGCGCTCGCACACGACCTGCCCGCTCTCGCTCTCGACCCTCACGGCGCGCGCCGGGGAGCGCGTCCTCTCAGTAGCCCACGTGGATGTGGTCCGCGTGGTTTGCGAGCGCGAAGGACGGGCCGCCGAGGCCGAGCAGCGAGATCACCTGCTGCGGCCGAAGCTCCGCCGGGAGAAGGAGGATGTTGCGAACGGCGTGCTCCGCCAGGCCGCCCGGCTGGGAGTTGCCCATGATCGCGTGCCCGCCGAGGGCGGCGACGTCGACGGCGAGACCGTAGACGTGTGCCGACACGACGCCGGGCCGCGCGTACAGGCGGTGCCCCGAGTGCAGGCTGGAGACCGTCACCTCCCCGTGCGCCTCCGCCAGGTAGCGAAGAAGGACGAGGACTCGGACGTCGATCCGGCCGGCCAGCACGTCGCTGCGCCCGCCGGGGTAGATCTCGAGCCGCGGATCGGCGAGAACGCGCTCCTCCAGCCGCGTCTTGGCCGCGTCGAGGCCGACGACGAGCGCCCGCAGCCCGACGGCCCGGTCGTAGCGTGCGAGCGCCTGGGCGCGGTCGGCGTACGCCGTGCGTCCGCG
>JACVSB010000208.1 GCA_014534155.1 Thermoleophilia bacterium | reverse complement strand
CCTCGACCCCGTCCTGACCGGACGTGAGCACATGCGGCTGCAAACGGCGCTCCACGGTCTCCCGCGCGCCGAGAGGCGACGCCGCGGCGACGAGCTCCTGACGCGAGTCGGCCTCGCGGACGCGGTCGATCGGAAGGTGGGCGCCTACTCCGGCGGGATGAAACGACGCCTCGATCTCGCGCTCGCGCTCGTCCATCGCCCTCGGATCCTCTTTCTGGACGAGCCCACGACGGGGCTCGACCCCCAGAGCCGCGCGGCGCTCTGGGCGGAGGTGGGCCGGCTGGCGCGTGACGACGGTGTGACGGTGTTCCTGACCACGCAGTACCTCGAGGAGGCCGACGTCCTCGCCGACCGCGTCGGGATCATCGACCGCGGCCGGATCGCGGCGGAGGGAACGCCGGCTCAGCTCAAGGCCGAGATCGGGCGGCCGAGCATCGACCTCGTCCCGGCCGACCCGGGCGACCTCGCCCGCGCGGCGCGCGTTCTCGAACGCTTCGGCGAGCGGACGCAGGGCTCGCCGAAGGGCGTGGCCGTCCGGCTCTCCGGCGGCGCCGAGGAGCTCGCGGACGTCGTGCGAGCCCTCGACGCCGAGGAGGTGCAGGTCGCGCACCTCGAGCTGGTCGAGCCCACGCTCGACGACGTCTTCCTCGCGAAGACAGGGCGGTCGCTCGAGGGCGCGGGCGCCGAGGCCGAGCCCGAGCCGGTCGGCGCGTGAGCCCGGCCGCAGCGCCACCCGCCTCCGTCCAGAGGCCATGTCCGGGGTCAGACCCCGGCCGCGGCGTGCCGGGCCACGGGCGGCGGCGTCTTGCCAGGCGGCAGGCGCTCGCCGACCCGCTCGAGTTCGCGGGCGTTTCAGCGTGCGCGAGCGCGAGCGCGGCCGTGCGCGAGGCGCTCGCGGGCGCGCCGTCGCGAGCCGCCTTTCCGGCCGCGTTCCGGGTCAGACCACGGCCGTGGCCCGCGGGGACGACCCCAGCGGTCCGGACGGCCGTGTCTCGACGGGACGGAGGCTGGAGCGGAGGCCGGCCATGAGCTCTCGCGTGGCCCTCCAGGTCGGCGTGCTGGCCAGGCGGGCGCTCCTTCGCAGCGCGCGCCAGCCGGCCACGATCGTCCCCTCGCTTCTCTTTCCCATGTTCCTCCTCGCCGTGAACAGCGGAGGGCTGGAGCCCGCGACGCGGATCCCCGGGTTCCCGACCGACCGCTACGTGGACTTCGCGCTCGCCTTCGCCTTCGTGCAGGGAGCGCTCTTCGCGACGACGAACGGTGGCACCGACCTGGCGCGCGACGTGGACACGGGGTTCCTGAACCGCCTCGCGCTCACCCCGGTCAGCGCGCCCGCGCTCCTCGTGGGGCAGCTCGCGGGCGTGGTCGCGCTGGGCCTCGTGCAGGCGCTCTTCTTCCTCGCCGTCGGGCTCGTCGCCGGCGTAAGCATCCAGGCCGGCTTCATCGGCGTCCTCACCATCCTCGCCCTCGCCGTCACGATCGGGACGGCGTTCGCGGGGGTCGGCGCCTTCCTCGCGCTCCGAACGGGCTCGGGAGAGGCCGTGCAGGGCCTCTTCCCGGTCCTCTTCATCTTCCTCTTCCTCTCCTCGATGGCCCTGCCCCGCAACCTGATCCAGACCGACTGGTTCCGGACAGTCGCCACGTACAACCCGGTCTCGTACCTGATCGAGGCGATCAGGAGCCTCATCATCTCCGGCTGGAACGCACAGGCCATCGCGCTCGGCTTCGGTCTCGCGACGGCGATCGCCGTCGTCTCGCTCACCGCGGCGTCGCTCGCGCTCACCTCCCGTCTGGAGCGCACGTGACGCGATACCGGGACGTCGCCCTCGCCGTCGCCTGGCGGATGCTGCACAACTCCTTCACGCGCCCGGCCGTCCTCCTCCCGTCCATCCTGTTTCCGCTCTTCTTCTTCACGGCCTTCGCCGGCGGCCTCTCCCGGCTCGAGCATGCGCCGGGCTTCGACTTCCGCGCCGGCTACACGGCCTTCCAGTTCGTCTACGTGCTCCTCCAGTCCGCGGCCTTCGGCGGTGTCTTCACCGGCTTTGCCATCGCGCGCGACTTCGAGAGCGGCTTCGCGCGCCGGCTCCTGCTCGCGGCGCACCGGCGAAGCGCGATCATCGCCGGGTACGGCCTTGCGGCACTCGGCCGCTGGCTCTTCACGGCCACCGTCGTCTTCTCGGTCGCCCTTCTCGCCGGCATGGAGATCCTCGGGAGCCCGTTCGAGCTCGTCGCGCTCCTCTTCCTGGCAGCGATCGTGAACGTCGCTTGCCTTCTCTGGGCGGCGGGGGTCGCCATGCGGCTGCGGACGATGCAGGCCGGGCCCGCGATGCAGGTGCCCGTCTTCTTCGTCCTCTTCCTCGCGCCCGTGTACGTCCCCTTCGACCTCCTCCAGGGGTGGATCCAGGCGATCGCGCGCTACAACCCCACGACCTACTTCCTCGAGGCCGGGCGGGGCTTCGTCGCCGGCGCTCCGGCGCACGTCGCCCTCGCCTTCGGCGCCGCAGCCGCCCTCGCCGCGCTCTTCGCGCTCTGGGCGCGCCGCGGGCTCGCGAGCGCCGAGCGGGCGGGCTGACGCCCGCACTCGGCGGCGCCGGCGGCAAGCGTCGGGGCCGGTCCGAAAAGGCCCGCAAAGAGGGCACAACCGGCTCCATCCGGGGCCGCCTCTACTCTCAGGTCCCCCGCCCGTCGAGGCGGCCCCACCCAGATACCCTTGGAGGGACGATGGCGTCCGTCGAACGCACCGAGAAGGCCCCGCTCATCACGGACGACGCGCTCGCGAACGCCGTCGTCGACGCCGCGCGCCGGGCGGGCGTCCGCCGCTACTTCACGATTCCCGGCCGCGACCCCTTCGACGAGATCGAGTGGGAGCTTCGCGATGCCTTCATCCCCGGCAAGGAGAAGCCGGTCTTCGAGCAGAAGGGCGTCGAGTTCCCGAAGTTCTGGTCGCAGACGGCGACCAACATCGTCGCGCAGAAGTACTTCCGCGGCCGCATGTCCTCGCCGGAGCGCGAGTCGAGCGTGCGGCAGATGATCGGCCGCGTCGTGGCCACGATCGGCGCGTGGGGCCGCGAAGGGGGCTACTTCGCCGACGAGGATGAGGCGCAGACCTTCGAGGACGAGCTGAAGGCGATCCTCGTGAACCAGCTCGCCTCCTTCAACTCGCCGGTCTGGTTCAACGTCGGCTTCGAGGAGAAGCCGCAGTGCTCGGCCTGCTTCATCCTCTCGATCGAGGACTCGATGGAGTCGATCCTCGACTGGATCCGCCGCGAGGGCATCGTGTTCCGCGGCGGGTCGGGCTCCGGCGTCAACCTCTCGCGGCT
>JACVSB010000332.1 GCA_014534155.1 Thermoleophilia bacterium | reverse complement strand
GGAGGATGGGCCGTCGATGCGCTCGCCGGCGAGCAGACGTGCGACCACGGCGACCTGGATCTCGTGCTCGACCGCTCGGCACTCGCGAGCGCGGTGGGCGCGCTCCGTGCGCTGGGATACAGGGAGGACGAAGCGGCGACTCCAGGGCTTCCGGCGCGGCTCGTCATGACGGCCGAGGACGGCGGGCAGGTCGACTTTCACCCGCTCGCGTTCGACCGCGACGGGAACGGGTGGCAGGAGCTATCGCCCACCGGGCGAGCGTGGGGTCTCTACCCGCGGGCCGACCTCGGGTACGAGGGTCACGTCGAAGGCAGGAGCGTGCGTTGCACGAGTCCCCGCCTCCAACACCGCTTCCGCATGGGCTACGAGTGGAGCGACCGCGACGAGCACTTCGTGCGCGTCCTCCACCGGCGCTTTCGGTTGCCGGTTCCCCCGGCCCTCTCCTAGGTCAGAGCGTCGCGGCGAAGACGCTAGCCGAGCGGCGGCGGAGGCTCGAGCCCGAAGACTGGATGCCGTTTTGCCTCGGCGGCGAAAGCCTCGACCGGCGCTCCCTTCCGCGCGTCGAAGAAGGGCCGCACGATAGGGACGCGCTCGAGGTACGTGCGGAGGATCGGCGCCCGCTCCGCTGGCGAAACCTCAGCGACCGCGCAGCGCAGACGGGTTCGCCCGCGCCGCAGCTCGACCGCGCCGGCCGCGCGAGCGTTCTTCACCCACTCGCGCTCGCCGAAGGGGGCGACGAGCCACGGCCTTCCGGCTTGCTCGACGAGCGTGACCGGCGTCGTGTAGAGCCGCCCCGTCCGCCGCCCTGGGACGGTGAGCAGGTAGGTGTTCCGAGGGCCGAGCCCGAGGCGAAGCGGTGGCGTCAGCACGACCTTGAGGAGACGACGCGCCCGCGAACCGCGACTACGCTCGCCGCGCACGCAGCGCCTTCAGGTGCTGAAGCCGCGCGTCGTTCGCGAGCGTCGCGTGCTCGTCCGACTCCCTCGCGTAGAGCGCGATCTTCCCCTCGGAGTCGCTGTGGACCCCCCATCCGTATCTCTTCGTGAGCGGCGACGAGCGCAAGCACGGCTGATCCTTCGAGAAGAACTTCCGTCGCTCCTCTTCGAGCGCGCTCCCCGGAAGGTCGTTCTTGACCGCGAAGACGTGGAAGACAACCTCATCCGACGTGTACCGGTAGGGGTGGCGCGCGATCAGCTCGTACTGAATGCTCGCTGCTTTACCGCCACGAGATTCCGGCGGGATCTCGGAGACCTCGGCGGGACAGTCGCCCGCGACCTCGATGAAGGTGTCGTAGTAGTTCGTCGTAGACACCGAGATGGCTTGCCGGCGCGCCCGGTAGAGCGCGCGGTCGTCGGCGTCAGGCTATCGCGGACTCGCCGAGGAGCGCCTTCACCTCGGCGTGGAAGGAGGCGTCCGGGCGGACGCGGAAGCCGGGCCCGAAGACGTAGCTGCGCCGCCCTTGCGAGGTCTCCATGAGGACGACCACCGAGGAGTCGCCGGGGTAGCGCTTCGTCAGGTCGGCGAGCTCGCGGATGAGGCCGGCGGCCGCGCGGCGGGCGTCCACCTGCAGGCGGACCT
>JACVSB010000181.1 GCA_014534155.1 Thermoleophilia bacterium | reverse complement strand
GACGAGGAGACAGACGTGGGCCCGGTGATCAACCGCGCCGCGCTCGAGAAAATCGACTCCTACACGGCGATCGGCAAGGAGGAGGGCGCGACGCTTCTCACCGGGGGCGAGATCGCAACCGAGAACGGCCTCGAGAGGGGCTTCTTCTACCGCCCGACGGTCTTTGCAGACGTCGAGCCCGAGATGCGGATCGCCCAGGAGGAGATTTTCGGGCCGACGACGGCTCTCATCCGCGCCTCGGACGTCGACGAGGCGATCCGGATCGCGAACGGGGTCCCGTACGGGCTCTCGTCCTCGATTTTCACGCGCGACGTGAACAAGGCCTTCAAGGCGATTCGCGATCTCAAGACGGGGATCACCTACGTGAACGCGGGCACCACGGGCGCCGAGGTGCACCTCCCGTTCGGCGGCACGAAGGACACCGGCAACGGCCACCGCGAGGCAGGGCAGGCGGCGCTCGACTTCTACACGGAGTGGAAGGCGGTCTACGTCGACTACTCCGGTCGCCTCCAGCGCGCGCAGATCGACGTCGTCGAGGCGCCGGCGCCCTAGTGGAAGGCGTCGTTCTCGGCTCCGGCGGTTGGCTTCCCAGCGACCGCCGGGAGACGGCGTGCGTGCTTCTCCGGCGAGGGCCGGACGCCCTCGCGCTCGACGCCGGCACGGGAATGCGCCGGCTCCTCACGGACGGAGCTCTCCTGGACGGCGTCGAGCGGCTGCACATCGCGCTCTCGCACTTCCACCACGACCACACCTTCGGCCTCATCGCGCTGCCCGGCCTCGTCCACCGCGTCCCCGTGCGCGAGGTGTGGGCGCCCGGGCGGGTCGTGGCGGGCACGGACGCGAAGACGGTCGTGCACCGGCTGCTCGACCCGCCCTTTCTCGGCGAGGAGCCGGGCGACGCGACGGGGAGGTGGGTGACCGCCGTCCACGAGCTGGCGGAAACCGTCCGGATCGGCCCCTTCGAGGTGGAGACGCGGCGGCAGCTCCTGCACACCGGTCCGACGCTCGCGTTCAAGGTGGACGGGGAGGTCGCCTACTGCACGGACACCGCGTACGACGAGGAGAACGGGCGCTTCGCGCGCGGGGCGCGGATCCTCCTGCACGAGGCGATGGTCGCGGAGGAGACGACCGACGATCCGATCCACTCCGCGGCCGGCGAGGCCGCGCGGATCGCCGGCGCTGCGGGCGTCGAGCGCCTCCTTCTCTGCCACGTGAACCCCCTTCTCACCGACGAGGAGAGCCTGCTCGCGCACGCCCGTCCACATTTCGGTCGGGCGGACGTCGCGACGGACGCGCTCCGCTTCTAGGGCTGTCGCGAACCTACGTGATGCCGGGGCACGCGAAAACCGCAGGCTGGGGCTTTCCGGACACGCCCCTAGGTGTAGGTGAGGATGTGGAAGAGCTCGACGTCGAGGCCGTTCTCGCGCAGGTACGCGAGCTTCGCGATCCCGTCGGTCTCTTCGAAGCGGAGCACGAGCTCGCTCCCGGTGTCGTCGGCGATCTCCAGCTGCTCGAGGCGAAAGAGGAGGGAGGACGTCTGCTCGCCGCCGACGTAGAGGACGCGCGCCTCGACGTTGTTCGCCTTCCCGAACTCCGTGCCTTCGCGGAGGGTGAGCTCCCAGTTCTGACGGGGCGAGACCCAGTCCTCGAGTGTCGCTGCCAGGACCCCGAGATCCTCGTCGACGTCGACCGGCACGAGCTCCTCGGCGCGCTCCGCGGGCGTGTCGCGCGGATAAACCTCGAGGGTCGTCACGCGGCCGGGGTTCCCGTCCCCCGCGGCGGGCAAACGTGAACCGAAAGCTCGTCGTCTTCGTGCCGTCGGACGCGCTGGACGGCGTGCGCGAGGCGCTCTTCGACGCGGGGGCCGGACGCATCGGGGAGTACACGCGCTGCTCGTGGTACGCAGCCGGGACCGGGACGTTCCTCGGCGGGGCCGAGACGACGCCGGCCGTCGGCGCCGCGGGGCGCGAGGAGCGCGTGAGCGAGCTCCGCCTCGAGACGGTGTATCCCGCCGAGCGGGAAGCCGAGGTCGTCCGCGCGCTGCGCCGCGCGCACCCCTACGAGGAGCCCGCGTTCGACCTCTACCCGCTCCTCGAGCCGCCGCAGTGAGGGCCCGCCTCTTCACGGACGGAGGAGCGCGCGGGAACCCCGGGCCGGCCGCCGCCGCCTACGTCCTCGAGGGCGAGGACGGGGCCATCCTCGGCATGCACGCGGAGGCGATCGGCGTCGCGACGAACAACGTCGCCGAGTACCGGGCGCTCCTCGCCGGGCTGAAGCGGGCGCGCGAGTTGGGTATCGACGAGCTCGAGGTCGTCTCGGACTCCGAGCTCCTCGTGAAGCAGATGACGGGCGAGTACCGGGTGAAGAACGCCGCTCTCGTCGACCTCTCCCTCGAGGCGGCGCGCCTCGCGCGCGAGCTTGCGCGCGTGCGCTACAGGGCGGTTCGCCGTGAGCAGAACGAGGTCGCCGACAGGCTCGTGAACGAGGCGCTCGACGCGGGCGCCCCGCGTCGGCCGGAGGAGCGCCGGGGGTGAGCGGGGGAGGTGGCGACGGCTATACTCGCTCCGCTGCGCGGATGTAGCTCAGTCGGCTAGAGCGTCTGCTTGCCATGCAGAAGGTCGAGGGTTCGAGTCCCTTCATCCGCTCTCACGAAGCCGTGGAACAGCGGCTTCTCGTCCACCGGGGCTGGGCGGGGCTCATGGTCGACGACGAGCGGTAGTCAGCCTTCGTCGGCCGAGC
Organism: Thermoleophilia bacterium; assembly: GCA_014534155.1. The sequence continues at coordinate 1,431 of JACVSB010000181.1, read as the reverse complement.
GTCCTCGAACCGCGCACCGCGACGTGAGAGCGATCGTAGGCGAACGATGAGAACGACGAGGGCGTCAGGCTCGACGCCCTGCGCTCGCGATGGAGGCCGATACAGGATCCAGATGCAGCCGCCGGAGGGGAGCTTTTGCCGCCCTCATCTTTCGCGGCGGGCGAATCGAGGCCCGCTCCTCCGAGCGTCGGGCAGCAAGACGTCGTCGCCTATGTTCGCGCCTCGTCCCGTAGGCCGTCGCGTCCGTTCGCGACGGTTCGTGTCTGCCTGCGCGGGGTATCCGGCCGCGCACCGGCAACGGGCGAGTCCTGACTCCGCCCGAGACGAGAGGAGCATAGGGATGCAGCTCGACAAGGAGACGGTTCTGAGCTTCCTCCGCGAGCAAGGACAGCACGAGAAGGCGCGGCAGGCGGAGAGCGAGCTCCCGGATCAGGTCGACACGGAGCGCGACGCCGGCCTTCTGGAGAAGCTCGGCGTCAACCCCCGCGACCTGATGAGCAAGTTCGCCGGGGGCGCGAACATCCCCGGCCTGTAGGAGCGGGCGGAGCAGGGGCACGCCACGCGCGCCCCTGCTCCCTGGCGTCCCGATCTAGAGCTGGCCCCGGATCGCGCCCGTCGGATTCTCCGTCGAGTGCGCGTTCACGTAGTAGGCGTCCGGGTTGCCGCAGATCTCGCCGGCGAGGTCGGACGACGCCGAGACGGTGCCGCGCTGGCGGATCCGCCTGCTCGTCAGCTCCTCCCCGGAGAAGAGCGTGACGACGACCGGACCGGGCTCCCCGGGAGGAGCGACGTGGATGTGCGCCATCGTGAACGCCTCCCGCTCCGACGAGTCGCCCGGGTTTCGGATCATGATCTTGTACCGGACCGTTCCGTCGTTTCGGATCTTGATCTGGGCACGCCCGCTCGCGTCGGACGTGCTGGCCGGAACCTCCGGGGCGGCGCGAAGTTGCGTGTTCAAGACGCACATGTTCCCGTTCGGCGCGCCGTCCGCGCCGGCGGTCCCGGTCGCGGCGAGCGCCGCCGCTGCCGCCGCGAGCGCCGCACCTACCGCCAATCCTCTCCGCATACCTCCTCCTTCCGCAATGGGGGGCGGACGACATATACCAGTAGCGCGGTTGTCGCGTCGCGCGGAGTGATCGACGGGCGTTCGCCTCGTAGGCCTTGCCGCGGTGGTCGCGACCGCTCGAAGCGACCTAGAATCGACCCGCCAAGGAGTCGAGAGAAGGAGGACGAGTGAAGAGACGACTCGCCGCTCTCGCGGTGGTGGCCGCGGCGGCCGCGGCTGTTGCGGCGCCGTCCCCGGCCACCATCCACCCCCTCATGGTCGGGTGGGTGTGCGGGAACGCCTCGGGCGATCCGCCGGGACAAACGCCGGGCGAGACCCATTCGGACGAGTCGACGTTCCGTGCGCTTCAGGCGACCGGGGTCCTG
>JACVSB010000318.1 GCA_014534155.1 Thermoleophilia bacterium | reverse complement strand
ATGCTCGCATGACGGTGCCGGAGGCGATCGTAGCGGACATCCGGGAGCGCGAGGAGGCAGCTCTCACCGAGTGGGCCGTGCGCCTCGACGGCGTCCCTCCGGGCCCGGCGCGTCCCCTGCCGGAGGCGCTGCCGCTCGAGGCGGTGCTCGAGCTCGCTGAGCGCGTCCGCGCGTGGCACGCGGCGCAGCGGCCGGCGGATCTCCGGCTCGAGGTCACACCCGGTGTCGAGCTCGAGCGCCGCTGGGTCCCGCTCGACTCGGTCGGCATCTACGTGCCGCGCGGGCTCGTCTCCACGCTCGTCATGTGCGCCGTACCAGCGCAGGTCGCGGGCGTCGGGCGCATCGCCGTCGCAACTCCTCCCTCGGGTGCGGGTCTGGTCTCGGCTGCCGCCAGAGCGCTCGGGATCGAGGAGGTCTGGTCGCTCGGCGGCCCGCAGGCCATCGCCGCGCTCGCCTACGGCGTCGGGGAGATCGCGCGCGTAGACAAGATCGTCGGCCCGGGAGGGGGGCCCGTGAATGCGGCGAAGCTCGCGGTCGCCCGAGACGTGACGATAGACCTCCCCGCCGGCCCCTCGGAGGTCCTCGTTCTGGTCTCTGAAGACGCAGACCGGCGCGTGGCCGAGCTCGAGCTGGCCGCCCAGGCCGAGCACGGTCCGGACTCCGTGTGCCGGATCATCGAGGCCGACGGCGACCTCGAAGCGGCGCTCGAGGCGGTCGAGCGGCTGGCGCCCGAGCACCTCGTCCTGCTCGGTGAGAGAGCCGAGGCGCTCGCGCCCCGCATCCGCAACGCCGGCAGCGTGTTCGTCGGCGCCTCTTCGCCCGTCGCGGCCGGCGATTACGCCACCGGCGCCAACCACGTGCTCCCGACCGGCGGATGGGCGAGATCCGTGGGCGGCCTCGGGCTCGAGACTTTCCTCAAGCCCCTCACACTCCAGCGCATCACGCCGGACGGGCTCGCGCGGCTGCGGCCGGTCGTCGAGGCACTCGCGGCCGCGGAGGGGATGACCGCGCACGCGGAGGCGGTGCGCCGGTGAGGCCGCTCGCCCCGGAGTTCGAGCCCTACGGCTGGGCGCCTTCGACCGCGGAGCTCGCCACTCTCGCGGGGATCGATCCGATAGAGGTCGTCCGCTACGACGGCAACGTCCCCCCTCAGCCGCCGCCTGGCGCACGTCCCGGCGCTATCGCGGGGACGCTCGCTGAGATCAACACCTACCCCCACGGCGGCTACCCCGAGCTCGAGCGTGCCATCGCTGCCTACGCGGGCGTCGAGCCTGAGAACGTCGTCCTCGGCGCGGGCGCCGACGACCTCATCCTTCTGTGCGCGCGCTCGTTCGCCGGTCCCGGCGATGGGATCTCGATCTGCTACGAGCCTACGTACCCGCTCTTCCGTGTCGCCGCTCACCTCGCAGGGGCGGTAGTCTCGGACGACGACCCGGTGCTGACGTTCTGCTGCCGCCCGAACAACCCGACCGGGGCGCTCGAACCGCTCCCGGACGCCCGCCCGCTCGTCGTCGACGAGGCGTACATCGAGTACGCGGGCGAATCGGCAGTCGACCTCCTCGAGGAGGGGGTTATCGTCTTGCGGACGTTCTCGAAGGCGTTCGGCCTCGCCGGCGCGCGGGTAGGCTACGCGCTCGCCGACGCCGGGACGGCCGCCGAACTGCGCGCGCGCCAGGCGCCGGCGCCGGTCT
>JACVSB010000189.1 GCA_014534155.1 Thermoleophilia bacterium | reverse complement strand
CGAGGAGCTTCGCCGCGACGAGAGCGACGAGGACGACGGCGCCTGCGACCGCCACGCGCTTCCAGGCGTCCGGATCCACGGCCTCCAATTCTCGCGCGCGAGCGTCCGTCCTCCGTCGCGGCTCGCGGCTGGCGGCTGGCGGCTGGCGGCTCGGCGGCTGGCGCTGGCGGCTGGCACCTACAGTTCGCGGCCGATGTCCCGCAGCTTCCGGCTCTGCGCCGTCACGGCCCTCGCCGCCGTCACGGTCCTCGTCGCCGCGTGCGGCGAGCGTGCCGAGCCCCTTGCGCGTGACATCCCGCCCTATCCCGTGACCGTCGCGGGGGCGCGCGAGCGGCCGCTCATCCTCCGCGGACCGCCTGAGCGCGTCGTCGCGCTCGCTCCGGGGGTCGCGGAGCTGGCGGGCGCGCTGGGTGCCGGGCGGCGGATCGTCGGCGCCCCGGCGGACGTGGTCGTGCGCGGCGCGCCCCGTGCGGCCAGGGTCGTTAGCCCGGCCGGGCTCGTCGATGTCGCGGGGGTCGTACGCCTGCGGCCAGACCTCATGCTCGCGGGAGAGGCGACCCCCGCCGACCCGCTCGACGCGATCGCCGACGAGACGCGCGCGCCCGTGTACGTCCAGCCGGAGCAGTCGCTTCGCGACGTACGGCAGGCCATGCTGGAGGTCGCTCTCCTCCTCGGCGACCCGCCCCGCGGACGCGTTCTCGCCGCCAACCTCCTCCGGCGGATCGACGACGTCGAACGTCGCGCCGACGGGCTCGCCCCCGTCCCCGTGTTCCTCGACCTCGGCTTCAACACGACCGTGCCGCCGAGATCGCTCGCCGCGGACCTTGTGCGCACGGCCGGGGGACGGCCGCTGGGAACGAGCCGCGCGGGCCGGCCGCTCGGCGACTGCCGAGTGAGGCGCCTTCGCCCCGCCGTCGTCCTCGTCCTGGACGGGATCGCCCGGCGTCCCTTCGCGCGGCGGCGCTGCCGGGGAGCGCCGAGGTTTCGCGGCCGCATCGTCGAGCTCCCGGCCGACCTCGTGCTCACACCCGGGCCGCGAGTCGGGAACGCGCTCCTCGCGGTCGCGCGCGCCCTGCACCCGAATGCCTTCCCGTAGGCCGCCCGCCGCCGTCACGCTGGACGGAAACGGAACGCTCCTCGAGCTCTGCGACCCCACCGCCGGGCTCGGCCGGGAGCTCGCCGCCCGCGGGGAGCGCCGAACGAGCACGGAGATCCGGCGCGCCTTCGCGGCAGAGGTCGCGCACTACGTTCCGCGCGCGCACGGGGGACGGGACGTCGCGTCGCTCGCGGCGCTTCGGCTCTCGTCCGTTCAGGTTTTCCTGGACGAGCTGCGTGCGCCCGTCCCTGCCGAGGAGTTCGTCCCGGCGTTTCTCAGCTCGATCGCCTTCCGGGCCGCGGAGGGCGCGCCGGCGGCGCTCGACCGGCTGCGCGGGCGCGGCCTGCGACTCGCGTGCGTGGCGAACTGGGACGTGACGCTCGCGGACCACCTGCGCGCCGCCGGCCTTCGCTCGCGCCTGGACGTCGTCGTCTCCTCGGCGGAAGCCGGCGCGCCGAAACCCGACCCCGCACCGTTCCGGCTCGCGCTCGCCCGCCTGGGCGTCGCCGCCGAGGACGCTGTCCACGTGGGCGACGAGGAGGCTGACCGGGCGGGGGCGCGGGCGGCGGGGCTCGACTTCGCCGAGCCGCCCGTCGCTACGCTGCCCGCGCGATTGGGGCTCCAATGACGCGCGGGTTCGCGACAAGGTCGATCCACCGGGGACGCGTGCCCGACGGCTCCGGTGTGCCCGTCGTCTCGCCGCTCGTTCTCGCCACGACATTCGATTTCGACGATGCGGCGACCTTCGCGCGCGTGATGCGCGAGGAGGAGTACGGCTACCTGTACGCATCGCTTCGCAACCCGACGGTCGAGGAGCTCGCGATCACCCTCGCCGAGCTCGAAGGAGGGGAGGCGGCGCAGGTCTTCTCGTCGGGGATGGCGGCGATCGCCGCCGCCCTCCTCTCGAACCTCGACCCCGGCGACACGCTCCTCCTCCCGCGGCAGCTCTACGGCACGACGTACGCCTTCGTCGAGCGTCACGTCCGTCCGCTCGGAGTCGAGCTCGTCTACCTCGACGTGAACGATGCCTCCGCCTGGGCGCGCCCTGCGCGGGTCCGCTACGTCGAGACGCTTGCCAACCCGGGATTCCCGCTCGCCGATCTCGACGCGATCGCGGCGGGCAAGGGGGACGGCCTCCTCGTCGTCGACAACACCTTCGCCTCGCCTGCCCTCTGCCGCCCGCTCGAGCACGGCGCCGACCTCGTCTGCGAGTCGGCCACGAAGTTCCTGAACGGCCACCACGACGTCATGGCGGGGGTCGTCGCCGGCGGCCGCGAGCCCGTCGAGCGCGCGCGCAGGCACCGCTACGAGACCGGCGGCACGGTCGACCCCTTCGCCGCGTTCCTCCTCCGCCGCGGGCTGAAGACGCTCGCGCTCCGCATGGAACGGCATTCGGCGAACGCGCTCGTGCTCGCGCGCTTCCTCGAGCGCCACGAGGCCGTCACGCGCGTGATGTACGCCGGGCTCTCCTCGTTCCCGCAGCATGAGGTGACCCGCCGGCTCCTCGACGGCGGGGGCGGCGGGATGGTCGCGTTCGACGTCCGAGGAGGCCGCGAGGGTGCCGAGCGCCTGCTGGATGGGCTCGAGCTCTGCCTGCGCGCGACGAGCCTGGGCGGGCTCGAGACCGTCGTCTCGCACCCCGCCTCGACGAGCCACCGCCAGCTCAGCGCGGAGCGCCTCGCCGAGGCGGGGATCGGCGAGGCGACGCTCCGCGTCTCCGTAGGCTGTGAGGATGCCGCCGACGTCCTCGCCGACTTCGAACGAGCGCTGGAGCGCGTCTAGGTCGACGAGCGCCCTCGCGGGCTTCGCCGCGGTCAGCGTCATCCTCATCGCCCTCGCCTTCGCGGGACAGGCGGCCGACAGCGGGAGGGCGGGCACGTCGGACACGCTCTTTCGCTACGAGTTCGCGGTCGGAAGCCTCGTCGCGTACGGCATCCTCGTCGGTCTTACGTGGGTGATTGCGCGCGCGTTTCCCGACCGGCCGCGAGCCGCGCTCGGGCTCCGCGCCTTCGCCCCGCGCTGGCTCGGGATCGCGCTCGCGCTCACGCTGCTCGCAGTCGTCGTCTCCACCGCCCTCGAGCCGGTCCTGCACGCGGGAGAGGAGCAGGGCCTCGCCCCCGACCGCTGGCAGGACAATCGCGCGCCCGCCTTCGCGCTGAACGCGGCCGTCGTCGTCCTCGCGGTCCCCTTCGCCGAGGAGCTCTTCTTCCGCGGTCTCGGCGTCCGCGCGCTCGGGTTCCTCGGGCTGGCGCCGTCGGTCCTCCTCACCGCCGCGATCTTCGCGCTCGCCCATGGCCTCCCCGCCGCGATCCCGGCCCTCGGCTTCTTCGCGCTCGCCCTCGGCTACGTCCGCTACCGCAGCGAGAGCGTGTGGCCGGGCGTCATAGCCCACGCCTCGTACAACCTCGTCGGGATCCTCGTCGCCCTCTACGTCGCCCTGGACCGGGACGGGCAAGGCGCGGCCGCGCTCGGGCTCGTCTTCTAGCCGTAGCCACCGTCACAATGCGTCCGTGAGGCGTGCGCTCGTCCTCGCGGCCCTGGCCCTGGCGCTCCCCGAAGCGGCGCTCGCGGACGCGCTGACACTCCGCGCGGACCCCGCGAGCGCACAGTTCGGGTCGAGGGTGCGCTTCACCGGGGAGCTCGCCCCCGCGCGGGAGGGCGTTCCCGTCGCCCTCTACGCGGGAGCGAAAACAGCATGGGCTCTCGTCGCGGAGACGACCACGCGCGGTGACGGCCGGTACGCCTTCTCGCTCACCGCTCGCCGCCCTCGCAGCTTCCGTGCCGTTGCCCAGCTGGACGCGGGCACCCAGACCGTGTCGCCGTCGCTCGCGATCCGCATCCGG
>JACVSB010000061.1 GCA_014534155.1 Thermoleophilia bacterium | reverse complement strand
GAGCTGCACACCGTCGTTGGCGCAGGCGCCGCCGAGGGAGCCATGGACGCATCCCAGATGCTGAAGCCGATGCTGGCTCGAGGTGAGCTGCATACGATCGGCGCGACGACGCTCGACGAGTACCGCAAGCACATCGAGAAGGACGCGGCGCTCGAGCGCCGCTTCCAGCCGATCTTCGTCGGCGAGCCGTCGGTTGCCGACACGATCGCGATCCTGCGCGGTCTCAAGGAGCGCTACGAGGCGCACCACGGCGTGCGGATCAGGGACGCCGAGCTCGTCGCGGCCGCGGTCCTGTCCGACCGCTACATCGCGGACCGCTTCCTCCCCGACAAGGCGATCGACCTCGTCGACGAGGCCGCCTCGCGGCTCCGGATGGAGATCGACTCGTCGCCGCTCGAGCTCGACGAGGCCGACCGCCGCGTGCGCCAGCTCGAGATCGAGCTCGCCGCCATGGCCAAGGAGGGACCGGAGGTGCGCGAGCCGGTCGAGCGAGAGCTCGCGGAGGCGCAGGAGCGCCGAAACGAGCTCGCGGCCCGCTGGGCCGAGGAGAAGGAGTTCCTCGAGCGCATTTCCGAGACGAAACGAAGGATCGACGAGCTCAAGGTGGAGGCCGAGCGGGCCGAGCGGGTGGGCGACCTGCAACGGGTGGCCGAGATCCGCTACGGAGAGCTTCCGGCGCTCGCGAACCAGCTGGAGCAGTCCGACGACGGGGCCGCGCGCGAGCCGATGGTCAAGGAAGAGGTCGACGAGGACGACGTGGCCGAGGTCGTCTCGCGCTGGACCGGAATTCCCGTCACGAGGCTCATGGAGGGCGAGACGGAAAAGCTGATCCACATGGAGGAGCGGCTGCACGAGCGCGTCGTCGGCCAGGACGAGGCCGTGTCGGCAGTGGCGAACGCGCTCCGCCGCGCGCGCTCTGGCCTGCAGGACCCGAATCGGCCGATCGGGTCGTTCATCTTCCTCGGCCCCACGGGTGTCGGCAAGACGGAGCTCGCGCGTGCGCTCGCGGAGTTCATGTTCGACGACGAGCGCGCCATGGTCAGGCTAGACATGTCGGAGTACCAGGAGCGCCATACGGTCGCGCGCCTGGTGGGTGCGCCACCCGGGTACGTCGGGTACGACGAGGGTGGTCAGCTCACGGAGGCGGTGCGGCGGCGGCCGTACTCCGTGGTCCTCCTGGACGAGATCGAGAAGGCGCACACCGAGGTCTTCGACGTGCTCCTCCAGATCCTCGACGACGGCCGCCTGACGGACGGCCACGGCCGGACGGTCGACTTTCGGAACACCGTCGTGATCATGACCTCGAACGTCCGCTCGGCTGTCGCGCTTCGAGACGTGTTCCGCCCCGAGTTCCTGAACCGCGTTGATGAGGTGATCGAGTTCCACTCGCTGACGCGGGAGCAGCTCGCGGACATCGTCGACCTGCAGCTCTCGCGGCTCCGCGGGCGGCTCGCAGACCGGCACGTCTCCATCGAGCTGACGGACGCTGCGAAGGAGGCGATCGCCGAGGCCGGCTGGGATCCGGCGTACGGCGCACGACCGCTCAAGCGGGCGATCCAGCGCCTGCTCGAGAACCCGCTTGCGCTGCGCCTCCTCGAGGGCGACTTCGCCGATGGAGACCACGTCCTCGTCGACCAGCGGGACGGGGCGCTCGTCTTCGTCAAGGCGGAAGTGAGGGAGCCGGCGGCGGTCTAGCGCGGCCGGCTCCTCCGGTCGCACGGACGCGAGCGCGTGCGTGCCCGAGCTCCGCCCGCCCGCCGTCGAGATGGCCTCGCACAAGAGCATCGAGATCGAGAAGCCGCTGCGCCTCGGCGAGATCTTTGCCCAGGCGGTGCGCGTGTACGGGGAGCGATTCTGGGCCGCGCTCGGGATCGGCGCGGTCGTCGCGGCCGCATTCGTCGCGGGCGGGTACCTCCATCCCGCCGCGGCGATCGTCCTCCTCTCCCTCGTCTTCACCGGCGCGTGGGCGGCGGCCACACGCGTCGTAGCGGGGGACGCGTTCCGCGACGCGTGGGCGCGGGTCGCCCTCCACGTGGCCCCGCTTCTCGTCTTCACGGTGGTCGCCTCGCTCCCCTTCGCGCTCGCCGTGAGCCAGCTCTACCTCATCCTCTTCGCGGTCGCCTGGCTCGCGCTGACGGGGTTCGCGATCCCCGTCATCGTGTCGGAGCCCGCGTCGGCCGGGGAGAGCAGCCTTCTCCAGCGGCTCGGCTTCGGTCTCACGCGCTCGCTCGAACTCGCGCGCGCCGAGTACTTCCATGCCGCGGGGGTGATCGCGGCGCTGGTCGTCGTCTACGTCCTGATCGGCCTTCTGCTCACGATCACCCTCGCCGGGTTCGCCGACAATACGGCGGGTGCGGCGGCTGCGCTCGTGCAGCTCGTCATGGCACCCTTCTTCTTCCTGGGCCTCGCGATCCTGTACTTCGAGCAGCGGACGAGGGCGATAAGCTCGCGCCCTCGACGCTGACGGAGGAGGGCCGATGCCGACGTACATCATGCTGTCGAAGCTGAGCGAGCAGGGGCTACAGACGCTGCGCGCGAATCCCGACCGGATCCGCGAGGTGAACAAGGACGTCGAGGAGCTCGGCGCTCGTGTTCTCCATCAGTGGTTCGTCCTCGGCCCGTACGACTTCGTCAACATCGTGGAGGCGCCGGACGCGAAGACGGTCGCGCGCGTCTCGGTCGCGATCAGCGCGCGCGGGTCGGCCGACCTCGAGACCTACGAGGCGATCGACGTCGACCAGCTCCTCGACCTCCTCTCGGCGTAGCGCGGCGTCCTACGCCCCGCGGGGCGGGATTCGCACGTGCAGGTGGTCGTCGTGGTGAGCGAGAACCTGGACGACCCGGTGCGGCCCGCGTAGCCCTACGCTGGGCCCGACGAAGATCTTCGCCGCTCCCGCGCCCACAAAGGCGTCCACGAGCGCCTGGGCCAGGCGACGGTCGACCTGGGCCGGCCGTCTCGGCGGCCGCTCCTTTCGGTCCTTGCGCGGGTAGTAGACGTCGACGTCGAGGCCGTTCTGGTGGGACGCGTGCTTGGGCGGGAAGGGGCCGCCGCGCGGACGGCTGAGGTCGCCGATCCCGACCCGTGGCGCGTGCGGGTGCGCCGCGGCGAACCCGCGCACGACCCGAAGCGTGATCCGGACGAGGCCGTCCGTGCCGAAGCGGCGCCAGGGCCGGTTGGGCGAGCTGCGCAGGACGGGATCCCAGGTGAAGAAGTGGCGTCCTGTCGCCGGGAGTCGCACGCCCCGCACCAGCCGGCCGGCGTACGGGAGGCCTACCGGCCGCGAATCGCGCCAGCGAACACGATCGGCGCGGCCTCGCAGAGTCGAGCGCGAGCCACCTCGTCCCCCGCGGGGCGGCGGCGCGGATCGGGTCGCTGCAGCTTGCGGGGCGGGCGGGGAGGCAGCGCTCGAATGCGCCGAGCCGTCCGCGCCCACGTCCGCCGCCGCGGACGCGCGACTCGTGGCAGCTCGCTCGTTGAGTGCGACGTTCGCAGCCACCAGGCCGGCTGTGACCGCCGCCAGGGCGGCGAAAGAGAGTACGACGCGCACGGGGCCCACTATCTACGCGCTCCCCGGCGCGCGCGGTCCCGCGGCGGCTCGATCGGCTGGGGGTTTTGACCGCAGACACGGCCGGAAGGGGCGCGGGGTCCCGAGCCACCCGCGGCCCGTGTCTCCCTCTGCCTCTCTCAGCGACCGGATGCGAGCGAGGTGAACGCGACCGCGAGCTCGCCCGCGAGCGCGGCGTTCTCGGCCACGAGCCGTTTGTTCGCCTCGACGGTCCTCCCGCCGCTCCTCTCGTGCAGGAACGCGAGGAGGAACGGGGTCACCGCCTGGCCGGCGATCCCCTGCGCGCGCGCCTCGCTCACGCCTTCGGCGATCAGCGGCTCCACGTCGAGGCTCGCATCCGGGGGTCGGGCGAGGACGACGGCGTTGCCGCCGAGCCGCCAGTGCACATCCGCGATCCGCGCGGCCTCCTCGGGCGACTCGACGCGCGCCGACACCGGCGGGCCCCCGTCGGCGGCGTAGAAGAGCGGCACGGAGCTCGTGTGCCAGCCGAGCACGGGAACGCCGAGCGTCTCCAGGAGCTCGGCGGTCGCGGGGACGTCGAGGATCGACTTCGCGCCCGCCGCGACGACCAGGGCGCGGGTCCGCGCCAGCTCGGCGAGATCGGCAGAGACGTCCGGGTGCTCACTCCAGCCGCGGTGGACACCGCCGAGGCCGCCCGTGCCGAGGAACTGGATTCCGACGCTTCGCGCAACGGCCAACGTCCCGCCGACGGTGGTCGCGCCGAGCGCCCGCTGGGCGACGCAGGCCGCGAGGTCCCGTGCGCCCGCCTTCCGCGCCTCCGGCGAGTCGGCGAAGAGCTCGAGCTCGACCTCGTCGAGGCCGACCCGGATCGACCCGTCGAGCACGTCGATCGTCGCCGGGACGCCGCCCGCGGCGCGCACGCGCTCCTCGCAGGCGCGAGCGACCGACGCGCCCTCGCCGTGCGGGAACCCGTGTGAGACGAGCGTCGTCTCGAGCGCCACGACGGGTGCGCCGTCTGCGAGCGCGACGGCCACGTCGGGATGGACGCGGACGACGTCGATCACGGCGGAAACGCTCCCATCGTCGCCACGCACCGAGCTGCCGCGCGGAGGGCGAGGTCCGGGCCGCCGAGGAGGAAGCCCGCGGCGAAGGCATCGCCCGCGCCCGTCGCGTCAACCACGTCCGCGGGCTCGGCGGGGTACGCGCGCCGGTACTCCCCGGTCCGCACGATGCATCCCTCGGCCCCGCGTTTCACCACGATCGTCGGAGCGTCAAGCGGCTCCAGAAGCGCTGCCTCCGCGTCGGTGGCGAAGATCACGTCCGGAGAGACGCCCTCCACGAGCCTGCGGAACCGGTCGGCGCCGGCGTCGGCGATGACGCGCGTCGCGGAGAGGTCGACGGAGATCGCCGCTCTCGCCGCGCGGGCGGCGTCGGCGGCAGCCAGCGCGGCCTCGCGGATCGGCTCGCGAACGAGGCTGTACGCCGGGAGGTGGAGCCTCGTTACGCCGGCGAGCCAGCCGGGGTCGAGCTCATCGGAGCGGAGATCGGGCGCAACCCCGCGGTCTGTCAGCATCGTGCGGCCTCCGGCCGTGTCGGTGAGCGAGACGACCGTTCCCGTCCCTGCCTCGACCTCGGGGCCGGCGATCTCGACGCCGCGCCGCGCCAGCTCCTCGACGAGAATCCGCCCCGCCGCGTCCCGCGCCCGCTTGCCCAGGAAGCGGGCATGCCCGCCGAGGGCCGCCACCCACGCGGCGACGTTCGCAGCCTGCCCGCCGGGCGCGGCGCGCGTGCGACCGTACGTGTCGGTGTCGGCGGCAACAGGACCTTCGACGCGCACGATCACATCCAGCAATAGGTCTCCCAGCGCGCAGACCACCCGGGGAGCCTAGTGCGGCGACGGACGTAGACTCGTCCCGGTGGACGGCGACCGCGGGAGGAAACTGGGCTCGTTTGTGATCGGCGGCGTCGTCGGCAGCGTCGCCGCGCTCGCCGCCGCGGGGCGCGTCCGGGTCCGCGAGCGCACGAGGCGGCGGACAACATCCCCGGGGCTTGCGGCCTTCGAGCACGCGCCCTGTTTTCGCGAGGTGCTCGAACGCGAGGGTGCGCCGTCGGAAGCCGAGGACGGCCGCGAGCTTCACTGAATGGCACACGCACGGCGCGAGTGCCGATGCACGTGAACCTCGCTGCTACGCTTTTTCCCGCTCCCGCGCCCATTTCACGATGCCCATCTACGAGTACCGGTGCCCCAACGGGCACACCTTCGAGCTCTTCCAGCGGATGGCGGACCCGCCGCCCGACGCCTGCCAGGTCTGCGGCGCAGCGCCCCTCAGCAAGGTGCTCTACCCCGCGGCGATCCACTTCAAGGGCTCGGGCTTCTACAGCACCGACTACGGGCGCGGCGGCCGCAAGCGCGAGGGGAAGGAGGGCGACGCGGCCTCCGACGGCCAGAAGCCCGAGGCCAAGCCCGAGAAGTCGGAGAAGGTCGAGAAGAAGCCGGCCGAGGCGTAGCGCGCCGGCTACCCGCGCGCACGGCCGACGAAGCAGCCGGGCGCGAACGGATCGCCGGGCGCGGGAGGTTGCGCGGCCGAGTCCCGGTTCCTGATCATGTCGACGACGCGGACGTTGTCTTCCGACGACTGCAGGTAGTCGATGCCGCCGATCGTCGTCGGCGTGCCGCCGAGCCGGCAGCGGAGGGTCTTGTCCGCGGCCGCGCGTCTGCGCACCCACGCGAGCTGCAGCAGCTGACCCGCCGAGAGGTCCGTCGCGAGCGGGTTGACCAGGTCGTCGCCGATGAACGGCATGTGCAGGTAGCCGTAGAGGCTGACGACCTTGTCGGCGAGCCCCTGGAGCACGCGCTGCTGGCGCTCGCCCCGCGTGATGTCACTCTCGGACGGATTGAGCTGGTTCTTGCGAATGCGCGAGTAGATGAGCGCGCGCCGGCCGTCCAGGTGGATTTCGCCCTTCCGGAACCGCCAGCCCTTGAACTTCTCCGCGCACGCCTCCGCTCCCGTGAAGGGACAGTCGAACGGGTTCGAGAGGACGGGCTTGGGGTTGTCGATCGTGATCCCTCCGATCGCGTCGATCACCTCGCGGAAGCCCGAGAAGTCGACGACGACCACGTGGTTTACCCGCAGGCCCGTGAGCGCGCGCACGGTCCGGGTGGCGAGCGCGGGGCCGCCGAGCGAGTACGCGGCGTTGATCTTGTCCACGCCGTGGCCGGGGATCTCGACGCGGAGGTCGCGGGGGATGGACAGGTAGGCGAGCCGGTGCTCGTCGGGATCCGTCCTCACCAGCATGATCGAGTCCGAGCGCCCGATTCCCTGCCGGTCGGGCCGCTTTCCTCCGACGTCCGCGCCGAGGACGAGCGTGTTGGTCGCGTTCGTGAGAATCGAGCCGGCAGGCGCGGCGAGCGCGGCGCGCGCCCGCTCAGACAGGCGGTCGTTCGCCTGGGCGACGCCGCGGCGGACGGCCAGGAAGCCCAGGAGGGCCCAGACGAGCGCGAGGAGGACCGCGCCCACGAGCGCGAGGACGAGCATCCGCCGCCAGCGCCTCGGAACGACGCGACGCCGCCCGTCGTCGCGGCGGTAGCCGTCTCTCTCGCGACGCGGCTCGGCCTGTTCGCGGAGGGGGCGGAGGGGGCCCTTCGCGCGGCCGCCGCGGTAGAGCGTGTAGGGCTTCTCCTTTCCGGCCACGCCGAAGGGTTATGGTAGCCGTGGCCCTCGTCCCTCCCTGCGTCACGTGAGCGACCAGCACGTCATCGCACTCGACCTCGGCGGCACGAAGCTCGCGGCGGGGATCCTCGATCGCGAAGGCGTCGTGCTGCGCCGGACGCAGCATCCCACCGAGACCTCGAGCCAGGACGCGCTGATTGCTCAGATCGAGCACGCGATCGAGGAGCTCCTGGACGACGGCGTCGGCGCCCTCGGCGTCGGCATCCCCTCGCTGATCGACCAGCGCGTCGGGCGGGCGGGCTCGTCCGTGAACGTGCCTCTGGCGGGCGTCGACCTGCGTGACCTCCTCGCCGCGCGCTTCCACCTTCCCGTCGCGCTGGAGAACGACGCGAACGCCGCGGCCCTCGCCGAGCATCGTTTCGGCGCCGGCCGGGGCACCGAGCACATGGTCATGATCACGCTCGGGACGGGGATCGGCGGCGGCCTCATCCTGAACGGGGAGCTCTACCGCGGCTCCTTCGGGACTGCGGGCGAGCTCGGGCATGTCACGCTCGAGCTCCACGGGCCCGCCTGCCAGGGGTTCTGCCCGGGCATCGGGCACTTCGAGGCTCTCGCCTCGGGCACGGCGGCCGAGCGGCTGGCGCACGAGGTCGCCGACGGGAGCCCCGACGGCGCGCTCGCGCGCGCACGCGCCGAGGGGCGCGACCTCGATCCGCCTCTCACCGTCGAGCTCGCCAACCGCGGCTACCCGGACGCGCTCGAGGTGGCGACCCGGATCGGCTACAACCTCGGAATCGGCATCGCAAACTACGTCAACGTCTTCAACCCGGAGCTCGTCGTCATCGGCGGTGGCTTCGCCCGTGCGGGGGAGCTGATACTCGAGCCCGCGCGCGAGGTCGTCGCGCGCCATGCGCTCCCCACGGCTCGCGAGTCGGTCCGGATCGGGCTCGCTGTCCTCGGGCCGGAAGCGGGCCTGATCGGGTCCGGCCTCGTCGGCTTCGAGGCGCTCGACGCCGTGCGCGTCTAGGCGCCCGGTGCCGCTCGTCGTCTGCCCGACGCCGATCGGGAACCTGGAGGACGTGACGCTTAGGGTCCTTCGCGAGCTGCGCGAGGCAGATCTCGTGCTGTGCGAGGACACCCGCAGAACGCGAGTGCTGCTCGACCGCCACGGCCTCTCGCCTCCG
>JACVSB010000266.1 GCA_014534155.1 Thermoleophilia bacterium | reverse complement strand
GCATGCTCCTCGTTCGACCACGAATGCCACGCGTCCGAGTCCGGCAGCGCGGCGAGCGCGTCGTTCAAGACGAGGCGCACGCCCTCGACCGCCTCGCTGAAGAAGCGGTTGCGCGAGGCACGCGCGACCGCCAGGTGGAACTCCGTGTCGTGCTCCATGAACTCCGCATCCGTTTCGGCGGCCGCGGCCGAGTGGGCAGCGGCGGCGATGCTCGCGAGAGCGCGCTCATCGGCAGCGGTCGCAGCGCCCGCCGCGGCAGCAGGCTCCAGCGCGAGCCGGAATGCCAGCGCCTCCTCGATCTCGTCGCGAGTCGTCCGGAGCTTCTCGATAAGCCGAGGCGCTCGGCCGTCAGGCGCGGCCGCCTCGACGAGGAAGGTCCCGCCCCGCCGCCCCCGTCGACGCTCGACGAGCCCCTCGCTCTCGAGGATCGCGACGGCCTTCTGAACCGTCGCGCGCGCGACGCCGAGCTGCCGCGCGAGGTCGCGCTCGGGCGGCAGCGACCCGGAAGCGGCCAGGAGCCGCAGCGCGATCCCGCGGCGAATCTGCTCGGCCACCTCCTCGTGCGCACGGAGCGTTCTGATCGGACGAAAACCGGCGCGCCCTGGCGGTGTCACTGGTCACAAGGCTAACGCGGCGCTGGCGACGCGGCTCCAGCACGTTGGTCGCGGCCGGCAGGAGCGCGCGGCCGCCGATCCCGGTCGTCCGTACCCTTGGCTCGATGCGCGTGGCCGGCGTCGACGGTACGAAGGGCGGGTGGGCCGCGATCGTCCTCGAGGACGGTGCCTTCCGGCGAGCGGAGCTGCTCTCACCCGTTGCGACGGACTTCCGAACGGTGGACGACGCGGAGGTGATAGCGGTCGACGTCCCGATCGGGTTCGGGCCGCGCCGGGCCGACGCCGCCGCCCGCAGCTTCCTCAGCGGAGCTGCAAGCACGGTGTTCACCACACCGCCGCGGGCGCTCCTCGAGGCCCCTTACCGACCGGGGCTCCCGCTCTCCGCGCAGTCGCACGCGCTCGGTCCCCGGATCGTCCACCTCACCGGCCTTGCACGCGTGGACGCCCGCTTTCGCGAGGTTCACCCGGAAGTCTCGTTTCGCGCCATGAACGGCGGCCGGCCACTGCGCTACCGGAAGAAGTCCGCAGGAGGGGCGCTCGAGCGCCTCGAGCTCCTGCGAGACAGTGGAATCGAGCTGGGCGTCCTCGGCGATGCAGGCCGCGCGCCCCTGGACGACGTGCTGGACGCTGCCGCCGCGGCCTGGAGCGCGCACCGCATCGCGGCCGGTAGAGGACGCGCGCTTCCCGATCCGCCCGAGCTCCTGGACGGATACCCGGCCGCCGTCTGGTACTAGCGCGGGCGTGGCCTCGGGCCGGCCCCGCGCTCGAGCGTGAGCGCCCGCGCGGGAGCGCAGGCCGGCAAACCCCGGCTGGTCCGCCCGACTCGGAGGCCGCCTGACAGTCGTCGGGCGACCGTTGGAAGAACGTAGACGCCTGCCCTTCCCGGTTCTACGATCGAGCGATGGAGCGGACAAGCCGGCGTCTCGCCCGCGGCGGACGCGCCCGCCCGGCGGTGCGACGCGCCGAGGCGGCGCCGGCCCGGGAGCCGCTCGCCGTCTGGCTCCTGAGCGCGCTCGTCGCGCTCGCGATCCTGGTCACGTACGCGCGGCTTCCCGCCTCGGAGCTCTACCACGTGAGCGGGGACGGGCTCGCGCTCGCGTTCGGGCGGGTGCTCGTCTTCCTCAACTTCCCGATCGCGCTCGCGGCGGTGCCGCTCGCGCTGATCGCTGCAGTCGCGCTCGCGCGTCCGGCCGCGACGGCCGCCGCGCTCCTCGTCATCGCCTGCGCCGCGTTCGTCCCCTTCGTCGTCGACGAGAGCAACCTCGACGCGAGGCCCGGGAACGCCGTCCCTGCGATCGGGGTCGCGGTCGCGCTCCTCCTCACCCTCGTCTCCCGCCGCCGTCTCCCCGCGCAGCTGCTGCCCCTGCGCGGGGACGGGCTTCGCGTCGTTCTCGCTGCGCTCCTCGTCCTCGTTGCGGTCCCGTGGGTCTTCGCCGAGCTCGGCTTCTACGCTCCCGACCCGATCCTCGCCGACGAGCCATCGCCCGGGGAGCGGCTCGCCGCCGTCCACCTCGGCCACCACCACGGGATGGACGGCGTCCTCGTCGCCCTCTTCGCGCTCGCGCTCAGCCGCGTGCTGCCCCGCCTGGCGGCGCGCCGGCTGACGGCGGTGCTCTCCGCGTACCTCGCCCTGCTCCTCGTCTACGGGCTCGCCAACGCCGCCGAGGACGCCTGGAACGAGCAGGTGGTCAAACGGGGTACGACCGAGCACGCCATCCCGAGCGTCCTCCTGCCGAGCGTGAGCTTCGCCTGGGGCGTCCTCCTCGTC
>JACVSB010000287.1 GCA_014534155.1 Thermoleophilia bacterium | reverse complement strand
GTGCCGAGGGCGAGCGTGCGCGACTACGTCACGCTGACGAAGCCGAGGATCATGACGCTTCTCCTCCTCACGGCGGCGGGAGGCCTCGTGCGCGGCGCCGGGGCGCTCCCGTCGCCGGGGCTCGCCCTCGCCACGCTCGGAGGCCTCGCTCTCGCCTGCGGAGGCGCATCCGCCCTGAACCACGTCCTCGACCGCGACATCGACCGGGTGATGGGAGCGCGCACCGAGAAGCGCCCCGTCGCCTCCGGGCGCGTGGCGCCCGGACGCGCGCTCGAGTTCGGGCTTGCGCTCTCGGCGCTCTCGTTCGTCTGCCTCGCCTCCTTCGTGAACGTGCTCGCCGCGGTGCTCGCGCTCGTCGGGAACCTCTTCTACGTCCTCGTCTACACCGGCTGGCTGAAGCGGTCGACGCCGCAGAACATCGTGATCGGCGGCGCGGCCGGCGCCGTGCCGCCCGTCGTCGGGTGGGCGGCCGCGACCGGCAACCTGACTCTCCCCGCGCTCCTCCTCTTCCTCATCGTCTTCTTCTGGACGCCCCCGCACTTCTGGGCGCTCGCGCTCCTCATCCGGGGGAACTACGAGGCGGCCGGCGTGCCGATGCTCCCGGTCGTGCGCGGGGAGGCGGAAACCGCGCGCGCGATCGTCCGCTACTCGCTCGTCCTCGTCGCGAGCTCGCTTCTGCCGGTGGCCGCGGGCAGCGTGGGATCCGCGTACCTCGCGACGTCGCTCGTCCTCGGCGCCGCCTTCATCGCCCTCGCCGTCGCGCTCCGGCGGCGCGTGACCGCGGTGCGGGCGCGCCGCCTCTTTTCCTACTCGCTTGCCTACCTGGCGCTCCTCTTCATCGCCCTCGCGGTCGACCCGATCCTCGCCGCCTAGCCCGTGGATCCAGAGCTCGCCCGCAAGAACATCCGCCTCGGGATCGCCCTCTTCCTGATCGCGCTCCTCCTCTTCGCCGGCTCGATCGTCGTCGCCGAGATCTACAACGCGCTCGAGTAAGCCCCACCGGCCGACCGGGGAGGCGCTCGAGCGCATGAGACGAGACGACGGCGACCTGCGGGCGTTCATCACGGTATGCGAGCCCGGCGGCGACGGGATCCCGCTCGCCGTCAAGGACCTGTTCGACACCGCAGGCGTGCGCACGACGTGCGGGTCGGCGGTCTTCGCCGAGCGCGTGCCGGAGCGGACGGCGACCGCCGTGGACCGTCTCGAGCGCGCGGGCTACGTGACCGTCGGCAAGACGAACCTGCACGAGTTCGCCTACGGCGTCACCTCGCAAAACCCGCACTTCGGGAACGTCGGGAACCCGCGCTACCGCGAGCGGACGCCTGGAGGGTCGAGCGGCGGCTCCGCCGCCGCCCTCGCCGCCGGCATGTGCCTCCTCGCGCTGGGCACGGACAGCGCCGGCTCGATCCGGATCCCGGCCGCCTGCTGCGGCGTCGTCGGGTTCAAGCCGACGTTCGGGCTCGTGCCGACCCAGGGCGTGTTCCCGCTCGCGCCGAGCTTCGATGTCGCTGGGCCCATGGCCGCGACCGTCGCCGGGTGCGCCGAGGCGATGGGCGTGCTCGTGCCCGGATTCCAGGCCGACCCGCTGCCCGCGCTCTCGGACGTGCGGGTCGGCGTCACATGGCTGGAGGAGGCCGCTCCCCTCGTCCGCGCGCGCGTCGCCGCTGCGGCGGCACGCTTCCCGCACAGCCGTCCCGTCCGTTTTCCGTTCCTCCCGCAGGCGGCGTACGCCCTCTTCATGCGGGAGGCGGCCGACGTGCACCGAGACCTCTTCGCGACGCACGGCGAGCTCTACGGCGAGAACGTCCGTCACAAGCTCGAGCGCTGCCTGCGCGTCTCCGACGAGGCGGTCGAGACGGCCCGGCACGCCCGCGAGGCCCACCGCGTCGTGGCGGAGGAGGCGCTCGGCGACCTCGACCTCCTGGTCGCGCCGACGCTCGCGTTCGTCGCCCCGCCCGCGGACGTCGTCGAGGCCGAGATCCGCGAAGCGGTCCTCCGTCTCACGTACCCCTTCAGCGCCCTCGGCTGGCCTGCGCTCGCGGTCCCCTGCGGCCTCGCCGAGCATGGCCTTCC
>JACVSB010000334.1 GCA_014534155.1 Thermoleophilia bacterium | reverse complement strand
TTCGCGGAGCGCGGCGACGATCACGAGGCGCTTCACGCCGTCGCCTCGCGGGCCGCCGTGGCGCGCTCGCCTTCCTCGCTGACGGCCACGGGGATGAGAACGACGGGGACGCGCGCCTCTTCGAGCGCCGCCCGGACGACGGCCGCGCGCCCTTCCGCCAGCTCCTGCGCCCAGCCGAGCGCGATCACGTCCACGTCGCTCTCGCGCGCGACCGCGACCACATGCTCGTGCGGCTTGCCGACGCGAACCTCGAGGCGGACTTCGTCGGGCGGGCAGGGCGAGTAGCGGGCGAGGAACTCGTGCGTCCAGCTCGCCGTCTCGTGCTGCGGCTGATCCGTGAAGCGCGGAAGGGAGGCGGGCGCGAAGACGTGGAGGAGGACGATCTCGAGCCCGGCGTCGCGCGCCAGCTCGATCGTGCGCCGCGGGGCGAGCGAGCTCGTGCGAGTCCCCTCCAGCGGGACGAGGATCCGCGCCAGGCGGCCTGGATGGCTCGTCTCCACCGGGACGACGGCCACCGGCTTCGGGAGTGTCGTCGCGAGCTCGTGGGCAACGGCGCCGAGCGCTCCGGCTCTCGGCTGCGAGGAGCGGCCCAGCACGACCGCTGCGACGTCCTCCGCCTCGGCTTCCCGGCGGAGGCGCGCCTCCGGATCCCCGTCCTCGACGTGGAGCGGGATCCCGGAGCGCTCGGCCATCGCCCGGGCTGTTTCTTGCCCGTTCGTGCGCGTGTGGATCGCCTCGGCCTCGGCGCCGAGCGCGCGCGCGAGCGCGACCGCGAACTCGGCGACCGGTCCTGCCACCGGCGAGTTGTCCAGGGCAGCAAGCACTCTCATCCTGTCGCCTCCTCCCACCGCAGCTCCGGGTCTCCTTCCACGCTCACGCCGTCGTGCGTCACGCGAATCCGTCCAGGCGCGCCGCGAAATCGGACGCGAAGCTCGAGCTCGTCCCACCCGTCGGGGAGACGGGGGTCGACGACGAGCGTCTCGCCGCGAGGCCGCAGGCCGGCGACGCCGAAGGCGAGCGCCTGCCAGACGCCGCCCATCGTCGCGAGGTGGAGCCCGCCCGCCGTCGTCCCCGTCAGGTCCTCGAGGTCCATCATCGCGGCGATCCGAAGCAGCTGCAGCGCCCGCCCCGTTCGGCCGGCCCGCGCGAGGAGCGAGGCGTGGACGGCCGGGGAGAGCGAGCTCCCGTGGGCGGTGCGCGGCTCGTAGAACTCGAGGTTCGGCGCGAGCGACCCCGGCGCGACCTCGTCCGGGACGAGATGGTGGAGCATGAGCACGTCGGCCTGCTTCACCACCTGCGCGCCGGAGACGCGCTCGTGCCCCAGCAGGAGGTCCGCCGCGATCGGCCGCCGCGGCGACAGCTCGGCGATGACGAGCGGCTCCAGCCCGTGGAACCCCGCGAACTCCTCGTAGACCCCCGTCGAGGGGTCGTAGCCGTCGACGAGCGCCGCGGCCGCGTCGAGCCAGCGCTCGCGCTCGCCCGCCGCGACGTCCGCGTCGTAGCGCTCGGCCCACTCCGCCGCCTTGCGCAGGTTCCACCTCGCCATCACGTTCGTGTACGCGTTGTCG